>NZ_BOVJ01000171.1 GCF_018403665.1 Paenibacillus cisolokensis | reverse complement strand
CGGTTCCGCACGACAGCGACCGGTTACGCATGAAAGAAAAGGTTAAAATTATAGTAAAATAAAGCGTTGACTTTTAGTAAAACTTATAGATATTTTTATTGCAGACCGAAATCGCTTACAGAAAAAGTGAAAAGCGATTGGCGTGTCCCTACCATGAACGAGAGATGAGAGGAGATTCGCGCAAATGAAAAAGAGTTCAAAGTGGGTCGGTTTACTGCTGATGGTAAGCTTGCTGCTCTCCGCATGCGGCAATTCGGGCGGCTCGTCCGAAGCCGGCAGCGGCGGCGAAGGTGAGGGCAAAAAAACGACGCTGACGGCCTGGGCCTGGAACGTAAACGTCGGCGCAATGGAAGAAGCGATGGCGCTCTACCAGAAACAAAACCCGAACGTGGAATTGAAAATCGAGGATCTCGGCCGTCTGGACGTGTACGACAAGCTGTCCACGGGCCTTGCGGCAGGCGGATCGGGACTTCCGGATTTCGTGCTCGTCGAGGATGACCGCATTCAAGGTTACCTTGATGCGTTTCCGAAGGGCTTCCTCAATCTGAGCGAAAAAGGCTTTGACGCCAAATTGAGCGAGTTCCCGGAATTTAAGCGCGGGATCGTCTCCAAAGACGGCGCGGCCTATGCATTCCCGTTCGATGCGGGTCCTGCCGGCGTATTTTACCGCACCGATCTGTTCGAGCAGGCGGGCGTCGATCCGGCGTCGATCGAAACGTGGGACGATTATATCGCGGCCGGCAAGAAGATCAAGGAGAAGACCGGAGCCCAGTTGCTCCCGATCGACAAGTTCAAGGACGACGCGACGTTCCGCATTATGCTGAACACCCTCGGCGTTTACTATTATGATGCGAACGGCAACATCGACCTGACCAATCCGAAAGCGGTTCAGGCGATGACCGTACAGAAGAAGCTGAACGACGAAGGGCTGATCAAGGACGTCAACGGTTGGGACGGCACCGTATCGGCCACGATCGACGGTTCCATCGCCTCCATTCCGTTCGGCGCATGGTATTACGGCACGATTATCGACCAGGCGAAAGAGCTTGAAGGAAAATGGGGCGTATTCCCGGTACCGGCATTCGAAAAGGGCGGCAACCGGGCGGCGAACCTCGGCGGCAGCAGCTGGATGATCAACGCGGCTTCGGACAACGCGGACGAAGCGTACAAGTTCCTGGAATTTTTCTCGACATCCGTCGACGTTCAGAAAATCGCGATGGAAAAATACGGCCTGTTCCCGTCGTACGCTCCGGTTTACAAAGAGGACCTGTTCCAGAAAGAGGTGCCGTTCTTCAGCAACCAGAAGATTTGGAAGCTGTTCGCGGACGAGATGGAGAAAATCCCGACGCCTTACTATACGAAAGATTACGCCATCGGACTGGATGAAGCCGTCAAAGCGCAGGCCGATGTGTTCAACGGCAAAGACCCGGCCGAAGCGCTCAAAGCGGCGGCGGACCGGCTGTCGGAGCGGACGAAACGCGAAGTAAACAGCTATTAACGATTGAACGTTCGCGGGAGATTCGGGCCTCCATCCGGATCTCTCGCCCTTTTGTTGTCCAAGCAATGATGCGGGAGGTTTCCACGTGAGAACAAAAACGGCAGTGCCTTATCTGTTTCTAACCCCGGCTCTCGTGCTGTTTGCCATTTTTATGGCTTATCCGATCATCTATTCCTTTCTGCTCAGCTTTCAAACGAGCGAAGGAGGGGAGATGGTCTTTGCGGGGATCGACAACTATAAACGATTGCTGAGCGACTCGATTTTCTGGAAGGCGCTCGGCAATACGTTTGTCATCCTGATCGTCCAGGTGCCCATCATGCTGCTGCTTGCGCTTGTTCTGGCGGCGGCGCTCCATTCGCTGACGCGGTGGAGAGGCTTTTTCCGCGTTTCGTTTTTCATTCCGGCGGTAACGTCTCTTGTCGCTTACTCGATCATTTTCTCGATCATGCTGATGAGCGACGGCATTGTCAATCAGCTGCTGGAAACGCTCGGCATCGGCGCGGTGCCGTGGCTGTCGCATCCGGTATGGGCCAAGGTGGCGCTCATTCTGGCCATGACATGGCGCTGGACCGGCTACAACATGGTGATCTACCTTGCCGCCATGCAAAATATTTCCGAATCGCTGTACGAAGCGGCGAGCCTTGACGGCGCCGGCAAAATCAGGCAGTTCTTCACGGTGACGATTCCGCAGCTGAAGCCGGTGCTGCTGTTTACCGCCATTCTGTCCACGATCGGCACGCTGCAGCTGTTCGACGAACCGTATACGCTGACCAAAGGCGGCCCGAGCGACGCGACGCTGACGATCGGCATGTATTTGTATCAGACCGGATTCCGCTATTTCGACTTCGGCTACGCCTCGACGCTGGCTTATGTCATTGTCGTGCTGATCGGCATCCTGTCGTACATTCAGTTTAAAGTAACGGGGGATGAATGATGAAAACGAATCGCGTCGGTTCCGTACTGAAATACGTTTTGCTGATCGTCGGCGTGTTCGTCTCGCTGTTCCCCTTCTATTGGGCCGTCATCGGGGCGACGAACGAGAGCGGCAAAATTTTCGCCAAGCCGCCGGTGCTCGTACCGGGCGATCGGTTTATCACCAATATCGTCAATTTGAACGAAGCGATCGGCATCGGGCGGGTCATGTTCAACTCGGTCTTTATCGTCGTCATCTACACGACCCTTAGCCTGATCGTCTGCACGATGGCGGGGTACGCTTTCGCCAAATTCAAATTCAAAGGGCGGAGCACGCTGTTCAGCATGTTTTTGTTGTCCATGATGGTGCCTTATCATGCGATGCTGATCCCGCTGTTCAAAATGATGGCCGCTTGGGATTGGCTGAACACGTATCAGGCGGTCATTTTGCCGAACCTGGCTTATCCGTTCGCGATTTTCCTGATGCGGCAAAACATGCTGGCCATTCCGGACGCGATCATGGAGGCCGGCCGGATCGACGGCGTCGGCGAATGGCGTTTGTTTACTAAAATTATTATCCCTTCGGTCAAATCGTCTTTGGCGGCGACGGCGATTTTTCTGTTCATGTATCAATGGAACAATTTTCTGTGGCCGCTCATCGTGCTGAATACGAAGGAAATGTACACGCTGCCGGTCGCGCTTTCCAGCCTGTTCGGCCTGTCCCGTATCGATTACGGCCAGGTGATGGCGGGCGTGACGCTCGCGACGGGTCCGATTATCGTATTCTTCCTGATGCTGCAGCGGCAGTTCATATCCGGCATGCTCGGAACGGCCGTGAAGGAGTAACGGTTGCGAATATTTCGTGAGGAGAGAGAGACAGATGAGATTAGGAGTGGACTATTACCCTGAATTTTGGCCGCCTGAATGGATGGACGAAGATTTGGACGGCATCGCCGGCCTCGGCGCAAATATAATACGAATCGGGGAATTCGCCTGGCATCTGATGGAGCCGCGCGAAGGGGAATTCGATTTTTCGTTTTACGACAAGGTGCTGGATAAAGCGAAAGCCCGCGGCCTCGAGGTGATGTTCGGCACGCCGACGGCGACATTTCCCGCATGGCTGGCCCGAAAACATCCGAACGTGCTGGGGCGCGACGAGGCGGGCGTGGAGCGGGCGTTCGGCGGGCGCCGGCAATACTGCTTCAATTCCGCGGAATACCGCTATTACAGCGCCCGCATTACGCGGGAGCTCGTGAAGCATTACCGCGACGAGCCGGCTGTCGTCGTCTGGCAGGTCGACAACGAATTCGGCCACGAAGGCAGCGACATGTGTTATTGCGACAACTGCCGGAGAGCCTTCCAGTTATTTTTGCAAAAGAAATATAAAGATATCCGCACGCTCAACGAAACGTACGGCACGATTTTCTGGGGCCAGACGTATAACGAGTTTGCCGAAATCCCCGTACCGGCGAAGACGGTGACGACGCACAATCCGTCGCTCCGGCTCGACTGGGCGCGCTTCCGCTCGCATTCGATCAACGACTTCGCCCGCGAGATGACGGAAATCGTGCGCGCGCACAAAGGCGAGCATCAGTCGGTGACGACGAACGTGTCGGGCGGATTTTTCGGCAAATGGTTCGATCACGACGAGCATGTCCGCCCGTTCGATTTTGTCTCATACGACAATTACCCCGTATGGGGCGGGCTTGCCGAGCCGGTGCCGCCGGAAGCGACCGCGATGGCGCTTGATTTCAACCGCGGGCTGAAGAACCGGCCGTTCTGGATCGTCGAGCAGCTGATGGGCGCCCAAGGGCATGATATTATCGGTTATTTGCCGCGTCCCGACCAGGCGAAAATGTGGTCGATGCAGGCGTTCGCTCACGGCTGCTCGGATCTGTTCTATTTCAGCTGGCGGGCGAAAACGAAAGGCGCGGAGCAATTCTGCTACGGCATCGTCGACCACGACAATGTGCGGGGGCGGAAGTACGAGGAGGTCCGGCGCGTATTCCGGGAAATCCGTCCGTACGAAGCGCTGCTCAAGACCGATATTCCGGCGGAAATCGCCGTGCTGTACGACTACGACAATATTTGGTCGTGGCGGATTCAGCGCCAGAGCGAGGCGTTCGATTACGAGAACGAGCTGCTTCGGCTGTACCGGCCGTTTTACCGGCTCAATGCGCATATCGACGTCATTCCGGCATCCCGTGACTTCTCCCGATACAAGGTCGTGGTCGTCCCCGTCATGCAGGTCCTCGACGAGGAATTGGGCGCGCGCCTTGACGCCTTTGCCGCCGCAGGCGGAACGGTGCTGTTCTCCTTCCGGGCGGGTCTGAAGGACCGCAGCAACAACGTTCATTTCGGCATGGAACTGCCCGGCTATGTCGCCGCCATGTGCGGAACGAAGGTCGCCGGTTCCGAGGCGCTTCCGGCCGGACGAACGGTGCCGGTCATCGGCTGCGGCGAGCGGGAAGGACGCCGTTCCGAAGCCGCCGTCTGGCGCGATCTGCTGAAGCCGACGACGGCGGAAACGCTGTACCGGTATGACGATCCGTTCTACCCGGACGCCGCGGTTACCCGTAACCGGTATGGCAACGGCACGGTGTACTATATCGGCTGCGGCATGGCGGACGATGTATTGGAAGAACTGGCTGGAATTGTTGTCAAGGAAAAGGAAATCTGGCATATTGAAAGTGACTGCGGCGTCGAAGTGTACGAGCGGACGGACGGCGGCAACCGGTACCGTTTTCTGCTGAATCACACTTCGGAACCGAAGACGTTCGGCGCTATTCGGCTTGCGCCTTTCGAAAGCCGGATTGTGAAGGTTTGAAGGGAGAAGACCGGGCCGGGCGCACACGCAAAAACACCAGGAGGGGACGGAGCATGGCAACGATAAAAGATATTGCGCGCCTCGCGAATGTTTCCATCGCGACCGTGTCCCGGGTGCTCAATTACGATCCGACCATTTCGGTTTCGGACGAGACGCGCAAACGGATATTCGAGGTCGCCCAGGAGATGAACTACAAGACGCTGCGCGAGCGCAGCGGCCAAAGCGGCAAAGAGCGTTACCGGATCGGTCTCCTGAACTGGTATTCGGATCAGGAAGAGATGCTCGACCCGTACTATATGGCGATCCGGCTCGGCGTGGAGAAAGAGTGCGCCCAGCGCCAGATGGAGCTCGTCAAAATGACGGGCCAGGCCGGCGATTCGCGGCCGGACCGGTCCGGCGAATCGTTCGACGGCATCGTGGCGATCGGACGATTCGATTCCGACGACCTGGACATGCTGCCGGCCGGTTGCGATAACGTCGTCTTCGTCGATTCGTCGCCGGACGACCAGCGCTACGATTCGGTCGTGATCGATTTGCCGAAAGCGGTGGGCGAGGTAGTGGACCATCTCGTCCGGTACGGCCACCGGAATATCGGCTACATCGGCGGACGCAATATGGTAAACGGCAAACGGGTACGGGACGAACGGGAGCTCGTCTTCGGGGAGCGGCTCCGGGAGCTCGGACTGTTCCGTCCGGAATTCGTCTACACGGGCGCCAAGCTGTTTTCGGAGGACGGCTACAAGCTGATGAAGGAGGCGCTGGCCGGCGGGGAGATGCCGACCGCGTTTTTCATCGAGAACGACTCGATGGCCGTCGGCGCGCTGCGCGCGCTGCACGAAGCGAAGGTGAGCGTGCCGGAAGACGTGTCCATCGTCGGTTTCAACGATATCGCCATCTCCGAATTTTTGCATCCGCCGCTGACGACGGTCAAGGTGCATATGGAGTTTATGGGCGAGACGGCCGTCGAACTGCTCGCGGAACGGCTTGCGACCAAACGGGATATTGCCAAGAAGGTCGTGCTGCCGACAAGTCTGACCGTTCGCGACAGCACGGCCCGCGTCGAGGAGACGGGCTCCGCCGGCGGCGGGAAGGCCTAAAACCAGGAGGACAGGGATGGCGTTCGATTCGCAAACGATACTACCGGCCGTACGCAAGTGGAAAGATCTGGAGTCGTTGCTGTCCGCTCCATACCGGTACATTGTGCTGCTCGGCGGCCATATCGGGCAATTGAAGAACGCCGTCGATCTGGCATCCGGTGCGGGCAAGCGCATTTTGCTGCATGCCGACTTGATCGACGGGCTGAAAAGCGACGATTACGCGGCCGAATTTTTGTGCCAGCACATTCGCCCGGCCGGTCTGATCTCGACCCGCGCGAATGTGGTGGCGAAGACGAAGCAGAACGGACTGCTGGCGATTCAGCGCATGTTTCTGCTCGATTCGGGCGCGCTGGAGAAAACGTATGCCCTGGCGGAGAAGACGAAGCCCGATTTTATGGAGGTGCTGCCGGGGCTTCTGCCGCATCTGATCCGGGAAGTGAAGGAGCGCACCGGCACGCCGGTCATCGCGGGCGGCCTGATCCGCACGGCCGAGGAGGCGGAAGCGGCCCTCAGAGCCGGAGCGGCGGCGGTTACGACATCGCAGCGGGATTTATGGCGCAGTTGAAACGTTCGATCCGTTAACGGCTTCGGCCGTTAACGGCATAACGACGACGCTTCGGCAAAGGGGAGATACGCGAGATGGAGACGTTTATGTTGGCCGTGGATCAGGGCACGACGAGCACAAGAGCGCTGCTCGTCGACCGGAAGGGCGGCGTGAGGGGAATCGTCAAGAAAGAATTTGCGCAGCATTTTCCGGAACCGGGCTGGGTCGAGCACGACGCAGAAGAAATATGGGAGTCGGCCGTTGCCGTCGTCAGGCAACTGCTGGAGGAGACCGGTGTCACGCCGGGACAGATCGCCGGCATCGGGATCACGAACCAGCGGGAGACGACCGTCGTCTGGGACAAGACGACAGGCAAGCCGATTCATCGCGCCATCGTCTGGCAATCCCGGCAAACGGCCGGCATCTGCGAGGAGCTGAAGGCGGCCGGCCATGAGCGGACGTTCCGCGAGAAGACAGGGCTGCTCATCGATCCGTACTTTTCCGGAACGAAGATCCGCTGGCTGCTCGATCGGGTGGAAGGAGCGCAGGAGCGTGCGGAGCGCGGGGAGCTGCTGTTCGGCACGATCGACTCGTGGCTGATCTGGAACATGACGGGCGGACGGCTTCATATAACGGACGTCAGCAACGCGTCGCGGACGCTGCTGTTCAACATTCATGAGCGCCGGTGGGACGACGAGCTGCTCGCCCTGCTGCGGATTCCGCGCGCCATGCTTCCGGATGTCCGCCCGTCTTCGGAAGTATACGGAACGACGGAAGAAGGGCTGTTCGGCGGCCCGATCCCGATTGCCGGCGTAGCCGGCGACCAGCAGGCGGCGCTGTTCGGCCACGCTTGCTTCGAGAAAGGCGAGATCAAAACACGTACGGCACCGGCTGCTTTATGCTGATGAATACCGGCGACCGGGCCATTCCGTCGAAGCACGGCTTGCTGACGACGATCGCCTGGGAAATCGGCGGCAAGCTGGAATATGCGCTCGAGGGAAGCGTATTCGTCGCTGGATCGGCGATCCAGTGGCTGCGCGACGGACTGCGGCTGATCGAATCGGCGGGCGAAACCGGGGCTCTGGCCGGGCAGGTGGCGTCTTCCGAAGGCGTCTACGTCGTGCCGGCATTCGTCGGGCTCGGCACTCCGCATTGGGACAGCGATGCCAGAGGCGCCGTGTTCGGGCTGACGCGCGGCACGACGAAAGCCCATTTCGTACGGGCTACGCTGGAATCGCTGGCGTACCAGACGAAAGACGTGATCGAGGCGATGGAGCAGGACTCCGGCTTGAAGGTGAAGGCGTTGTCCGTCGACGGCGGGGCCGCCGCCAACGACTTTCTGATGCAATTCCAGAGCGACATGCTCGGGGTGCCGGTGGAGCGGCCGGCAGCCAGCGAGGCGACGGCGATCGGCGCGGTATATTTGGCGGGCTTGGCCGTCGGATATTGGAGCGGCAAAGACGAAATCGCGGCCATGCAGTCCATCGACACGACGTTCCGGCCGGCGATCGATGCAAAGCGGCGGGCGGAGCTATATGGCGGCTGGCAGCGAGCGGTACGGGCGACGCGGGCTTTTACGGCGAAAGAATAGCGCCGGGGGCGCCTTTCGCATAAAGTCGATTGCCGGCGCGGAAATTTTTTCGCGCATGGTGCAAATTTTTGAATCGTATGCTATAATCGATAACAAGTTAATAACGGTTGGAGACTTGGAGAAACCACGGCAACCTGCATGAAGGGCGTATTTGCGCTTTCCCGGCAGGTGGTTCGGGGTTTCTCTTTTTTTGGAGGAGTGGGATGATGAACAGCAAGGAACAACGATTCGGAGCGAAAGACCGCGCCGCGCTGCTGGAAGGCATGCAGCGCGACGAGCTGGATGTGTTGGTCGTCGGAGGCGGCATTACCGGAGCGGGCATTGCGCTCGATGCCGCGTCGCGCGGCTTGCGGACAGCCGTCGTGGACATGCAGGATTTTGCGGCGGGCACGTCGAGCCGCTCGACGAAGCTTGTGCATGGCGGTCTGCGCTATCTGAAGCAGCTTGAGATCGGGGTCGTTGCCGAGGTCGGCAAGGAGCGCGCGATCGTATACGAGAACGGGCCGCATGTGACGACGCCGGAATGGATGCTGCTGCCGTTCTACAAAGGCGGAACGTTCGGCCGCTTCTCGACGTCGCTCGGACTGCGGGTGTACGATTTTCTGGCCGGGGTCAAGCGCAGCGAACGCCGGAAGATGCTGTCCGCCGAAGAGACGCTGAAGCGCGCCCCGCTGCTGAAGCGGGACGGCATCAAAGGCGGCGGTTATTATGTCGAATACCGTACCGACGATGCGCGGCTGACGATCGAAGTCATGAAGAAGGCGGCGGAGTACGGGGCTTATGCCGTCAATTACGCCAAAGTCGAATCGTTCCGGTATGACGCGAACGGCAAGCTGACCGGCGCCCGTATCGTCGACCTGCTCTCCGGCGAAGGGTACGAAGTGCGGGCGGCCGTCATTGTGAACGCGACGGGGCCGTGGGTCGACAGATTGCGCGAAATCGACGGCTCCAAACAGGGCAAGACGCTGCGGCTGACAAAAGGCATTCATCTCGTCTTCGATCAGAGCCGCTTCCCGCTTCACCAGGCGATTTATTTCGATACGCCCGACGGCCGGATGGTGTTCGCCATACCGCGGGACGGCAAACGTATGTCGGCACGACCGATACCGACTATACAGGGGACACCGCCAATCCGCGCATGACGGCGGAAGATCTGGCCTATGTGCTGAACGCCGCCAATTTCATGTTTCCGTCGCTCAAGCTGACGGAGCGGGACGTCGAATCCAGCTGGGCGGGCCTCCGTCCGCTCATTCAGCAGGAGGGCAAGGACCCGTCGGAAATTTCCCGCCGTGACGAAATTTTCGTGTCGCCTTCCGGCCTTGTTTCGATCGCCGGAGGCAAGCTGACCGGCTACCGGAAGATGGCCGAGAACGTCGTGAACAGCGTTCTCGAACGGCTCGTCCGGGAAGGCCGGGCGACGCAAACGCCGTGCAAGACGAAGCAGATTCCGATTTCCGGCGGCGATGTCGGGGGATCCGACCGGTATCCGCAGTTTGTCAAGGAGGCGGCGGCAAAAGGCGTGCGGAGCGGATTCGCCGAGGACGAGCGCAGCTGATCGCTTCCCGTTACGGCTCCAATGCGGAGCGCATATTCGCGCTCGAGCCGGAAGCGCGCAAGCTGGCCGACCGGCATGGGCTGCCGCTCGGGCTGGCGGCACGGCTTCTGTACGCGATCGAGTCGGAAATGACGGTGAAGCCGGAAGATTTCTTCATTCGCCGGACAGGCCAGCTGTTTTCGATATCGCTTCCGTCCGGCAATGGAAGAAGCCGGTCATCGACGCGATGGCCGAGCTGCTCGGCTGGACGGACGAGCGGAAGCGGGAATATGCGGAATCGCTCGATCAGAAGCTGCGCGCCGCGGTCGAGCCGGCGTAAGCGGAAGGCGCGGCCCCGATTCTATTTGCATCGTCCGGACTTTGACGCTATAATGATGACATCTGCAGCTTCATATAATACGATGCGATGATGGAGACAAGTAAGCCGCGCCGCACACAGGGAGGAGACGCCGGAGATTGAGAGCGTCTCTGTGAGAACGGCACAGCCGAAATTCACTCCGGAGCAGACTTTTGAACCGCCGCCGCGTTGCGGCCAAGTAGAAAGTTCCGGGCGCCGGTCCGTTATTCGGCTGGAGGGATTGCCGGTTCGCGGTTTCGCGCGGACAGCGGCCGCAAGCACGGATGATGCGGCTGTGGCTGCGGATGCGGGCAATCTGAATAAGGGTGGTACCACGGTCCTTTCGTCCCTTGCGGGGAGGAAGGGCCTTTTTACTTTTTCCGGGAGGCGAAAGCGATGAAGGAACGATTGGAGGCGCTGCGCGCCGAAGCGCTGCGGGATCTGGAGCAGGCAGCGGATCAGCAGCAGCTGAACGATTTGCGTGTCAAATATTTGGGCAAAAAGGAGCGCTGACCGAAATTCTTCGCGGCATGGGCGCTTTGAGCGCCGAAGAACGGCCGGTCGTCGGCCAAGTCGCGAACGAGGTCCGGGAAGCGATAGAAGCCGTCATTCAGGAGAAGCAGGAAGCGTTCGCGCGCTTGGAGACGGAAAGCCGTCTGCGGGCCGAAACGATCGATGTGACGCTGCCGGGAAACGCGCCTGCGGCCGGTTCGATTCACCCGCTGAACAGAATTGTGCAGGAGATCGAAGATATTTTTATCGGCATGGGCTATACGGTTGCCGAAGGGCCTGAAGTGGAGACCGATTACTACAATTTTGAAGCGCTGAATTTGCCGAAAAACCATCCGGCCCGCGATATGCAGGATTCGTTCTATATTACGGAGGAACTGCTGATGCGAACGCAAACCTCCCCGGTGCAGGTGCGGACGATGAAAGCGATGAACGGCCGAACGCCGGTCAAAGTGATCTGCCCCGGCAAAGTGTACCGGCGGGACGACGACGACGCGACCCATTCGTTCCAGTTCAACCAGATCGAAGGTCTCGTCATCGACAAGCATATCCGGATCAGCGATCTGAAGGGGACCCTGCTGCAGTTCAGCCGCCAAATGTTCGGCAGCCAGGCGCAAATCCGGCTTCGCCCGAGCTTCTTCCCGTTCACCGAACCGAGCATGGAGGTCGATGTCACGTGCGTGCAATGCGGCGGCAGCGGCTGCCGGATGTGCAAGCATACGGGGTGGCTTGAAATTCTCGGCTGCGGCATGGTGCATCCGCGCGTTCTGGAGATGGGCGGCTACGATCCGGAGGAAGTAACCGGCTTTGCCTTCGGCATGGGCGTGGAACGGATTGCGCTGCTGAAATACGGCATCGACGATATCCGCCATTTCTATACGAACGATCTCCGGTTTTTGAACCAGTTCGGTCGGTTGTAGATGTTATAGAATCGAAAGGAAGGTGCGGACAAGAACAATGAAAGTATCCTGCCATTGGCTGAAAGAATATATCGATTTGGAAGGAATTAAGGCCGAGGTACTGGCCGAAATGCTGACGCGCGGCGGCATTGAGGTTGACGGAATCGAAAATCGGAATCAGGGCGTCGACGGCGTCGTCGTCGGATATGTCATAAGCCGCGAGAAGCATCCGGACGCCGACAAGCTGAGCGTATGCGTCGTGGACGCCGGCACCGGTGAACGGCTGCAAATTGTGTGCGGCGCGAAAAATGTGGACGCCGGACAGAAAGTGCCGGTCGCGCTGGTCGGAGCCGTGCTACCGGGCGGCCTCAAGATCAAGCGGGCCAAGCTGCGCGGCGTGGAGTCGCAAGGGATGATCTGCTCGGCCAGGGAGCTCGGCCTGAACGACAAGCTGCTGCCGAAGGAACAGCAGGAAGGCATTCTCGTGTTGCCGGAATCGGCGCCTGTCGGCAAGCCGATCGTAGAGCTGCTGGCGCTGAACGACAACGTGCTGGAGCTCGATCTGACACCGAACCGTTCGGACTGCCTCAGCATGCTCGGCGTCGCCTACGAGGTCGGCGCGTTGACGGGACGGCCGGTGAAGCTGCCGGATAATGCGGTCCACCATGCCGCCGAGCGGGCGGACCGGCATTTTCAGGTCCGGATCGAAGCGAAGGAGCAGTGCTCGCATTATGCGGCGCGCTATATCAAAGGGGTGGCGATCGGCCCGTCGCCGCTCTGGCTGCAGTCGCGCCTGATGGCGGCAGGCATCCGGCCGATCAACAACGTCGTCGATGTGACGAACTACGTGATGCTGGAATACGGACAGCCGCTGCATGCCTTCGACGCCGACAAGCTGGAAGGCGGGCGCATCGAAGTGCGTCTGGCCCGGGAAGGGGAAGAGCTGACGACGCTTGACGGGCAGAAGCGCAAGCTCGAACCGCATATGCTCGTCATCGCCGACGCGGCGAAGCCGGTCGCGCTGGCCGGCATTATGGGCGGCGCAGACAGCGAAGTGACCGGCAATACGGTCAACCTGCTGCTGGAGTCGGCCCGCTTCGACGGCGGCGCGGTCCGCCGCACGTCCCGGCAGCTCGGCCTCCGCTCCGAATCGAGCCTCCGCTTCGAGAAAGAGGTCGACCCCGAACGCGTGCTGCCCGCGCTCGACCGGGCCGCTTCGCTGATCGCCGAGCTGGCTCAGGGTCTTGTCGCCGAAGGCGTCGTCCAGGACAAGACAGCGCCTGGCGAGGCGCGTGAAATTATCGTTACGCTGGATAAAATCAACCGTTATCTCGGCACCGGGCTGTCGAAGATGGAAGTGCAGACGATATTCGGGCGGCTGCAGTTCGAAAGCGAGGTGGGCGATGACGGAGTGTTCCGCGTGACGCCTCCTTCCCGGCGCGGAGACATCGTGCGCGATGTGGATCTGATCGAGGAAGTGGCCCGGCTTTACGGCTACGACAATATTCCGACAACGGCGATCGAAGGCCGGACGACGCCGGGCGGGTTGACGAAACCGCAGGCGATCCGCCGCGGGCTGCGCCGGCTGCTGGCCGACGCCGGTCTGCACGAGGCTGTCAGCTATTCGTTTACGAGCCCCGCGGGCGCGGCGCTGTTCCCGCAATTGACGGACGCAAGCCGGCCGATCCGGCTGGCGATGCCGATGAGCGAGGAGCGCAGCGTGCTGCGCACGTCGCTGCTGCCCCAATTGCTCGACATTGCGGTTTACAACCGGAACCGCAAAACGAACGATCTGGCGTTGTTCGAAATCGGCAGCGTCTTCCATACGCAAGAAGAGGAATTGACCCGCCAGCCGAAAGAGAAGCACCGGCTCGCCGTACTGCTGACCGGCAACCGCCGGCAAGCGGGATGGAACCGGACGGCGGAGCCTTTCGATTTCTACGATGCGAAGGGCGTGCTGGAATCGGTCTTCGCTTCGGTCGGCCTTGCGGAAGACGTCGAATACGAGGCGGCTGCGCCGGAGCATTTCCATCCCGGACGCACGGCCGCAATCCGGCTGCGGACGGAAAGGGGCGCCGAGCCGATCGGATACGTCGGGCAGCTTCATCCGTCGCTGCAGAGCGAATACGGCCTTGCCGATACGTACGTGCTGGAGATCGATCTGGAGCCGGTATATGAACGGGCCGATTTCAACATCCGATACCGTCAGCTTCCGCGTTACCCGGCAAGCGAACGGGATCTGGCCGTCGTCGTCGACCGCGGCGTGGAGACGGCCCGGCTGACGGCCGCCGTGCGCGAAGCGGGGGGCGATTTGCTGGAGTCGGTGCGGCTGTTCGACGTCTATACCGGCGAGAAGCTCGGCGAAGGCAAGAAGAGCGTCGCGCTGGCGCTCGTATACCGTCATCCCGAACGTACGCTGACCGATGAGGAAGTGGCGGAGCGCCATGCCGCCGTTGTTAAAAAATTGGAACAATCTTTTAGCGCCGAATTGCGCAAATAGGCAGGAAAGGGTTCAAGCCACATCGAATTAGTTCCGGTAAGGAACTGCGATGTGGCTTTTTACACAGCTTAGAGACGCGAACAGTGGATAATGGGAGGATACCGCCTTGAAGGATACCGATCGGATACGTGTAACGGTTGATATATACGGAAACCAATATAAGCTGACGGGGCATTCCAGCGCCGATTATATTCGGCGGATCGCCGCTTTGGTCGATGAAAACATGCATAAGCTGGCCAAAGGCTATCCCCGGCTCGACCTGCCGCGTCTCGCCGTGCTGGCGGCGGTGCATATGGCGGAGGACGTATCCCGCCTGCAGGAGGAAAACGAACGTCTGCGCGAAGAAGAGGCGAAGCGGAAGCGGCTGTCGGAGGAGCTGGAGCAGGCGAAGCTGGCGATCGCGACGCTGCGCGAGGAATTGACCGGACAGCAGATGAAGGCGCAGGAGGAGACGGCGCGTCTGCGCAAGGAAGCGCGGGAAACGGAAGAGCGGCTGAAAGCCGAATCGGCCCGTGCGCTCGAGGAAGCGCGGCGGAAGTACGAGACCGAGCTGGCAAGGCGAAACGCCGAGCACAAGGAGACGCTGACGAAGCGGCATGCCGAACACGAAGCGGCGCTGGCGAGACTGGCCGCCGATCGCGAAGCGGCGCTCGAGCGGCAGAAGGCGGAGATGGAGAAGACGCTCGAGCGGCTCAAGGCGTCGCATGAAGAACAGCTGAAAGCGGAGCGGGATGCGGCCGCCGGCGCGCTCGAAGAGCAGAAAGCGGGCTACGAGCGGCGGCTGGCCGAGCTTTCGGCATCGCTTCAGGAGCAGCTCGATCAGGCGCTGCTCGGACGAATGGAAGCCGAGGAGCAGCTGGAGGCGGAACGGACGGCTTGGGCCGGTCAGCTCGAAGAGGAGCGAAGCCGCCGGCTCGAAGAATTGGAAGCGGCCAGGCGGGAAGCCGAGGAAGCGGCGGCGGCGCGGCAAGCCGAGTTCGAGCGGCAGCTTGCGGCGCAGGCGGACGCCCTTCAGCGGAAGGCAGACGAGGAGAGACGGCTCCGGTCGGAGGCGGAAGCGGCGCTTCGGAAGGAGCGCGACAATTTCCGCAGCGAGCTGGAGTCGGTTAAGGACAAGGCGCGAAAAGAGGCGGCTGCCGAACGGATTCGGTTGAAGGAGCGGTTCGAAGCGGATACCGCCGCGCTGCGGGAGGCGCTGCGGAAAGCGGAAGAGGAGCGGGCGGCGGCGATTACCGCCGGCAAGAAAGAACGGGAAACGGCTGTCCGGGAGCTCGAGGCCGAATGGCAGGCCAAATGGGACGAGCGCGAACGCGCATGGCAGGCCGAACAGGAGGCGGCGGAGCAGCGCCGGCGGGAGGAAGAGGCCGCACGCGAGCAGCTGTGGAAGTCCGACAAGGCGCAGCTCGAACAATCCTACCGTGCGGAGCTTGAACGCCGCAAAAAGCTGCTTCACGAAGAACGGGAACGGCTGCAAGGCGAATTGCAGGCGGTCCGTTCCGAGTGGGAAAAGGAGAAAGCGGAGTGGACCGAGCGGCTCCATGCGACGGAAGAAGCGCTTATGCAGACGATGGAGCAGGAAGAGACGCTGCGTTCGACCGCCTCCAATCTGGAGGACGAGCTGAGGGAACGCGATAACCGGCTGAATCGGGCCGAAGAGGAGCTGCAGCGAATGCGCTCGGAGAAAGACCGGCTGGCCGAGCTGCTTGACGCCCGCGAACGTGAGCTTGAGAACGGCCGCGCGGAAGCGGAAGCGGCCAGACGGCAAGCGTCGGAGCAGCGGCAACGGCTTAACGATCAGGCTCGTCAGCTGGAAGCGATGCAGCGGCAGCTTGAACAGGCAGCTGCCAAGGAAAAGGAACTGGCCGGCTTGCTGGAGGCGGAGAAGAAGCGCGCCGCCGAGGCGGTGCGGGAATCCGAGGAATATGCCGAGCTGCACCGGGAGCTTGCGATTCAGGAGAAGAGCGCGCGCAGCGAACTGAAGCGGTATATGGAGGAAGCGGCGGCGGCGTCGGCGCAGACCGAACGTCTCGCGGAGCGGGCTCGTCAGCTCGAAGCCGAGCGGGACGAAGCCGAAAAGCGCGCCGAGGCGATCCGGCAATCGCTCCAGAAGCTCCATGAAGAGCATGAAAAACTGGAGCAGGAATACGCCAAGCTGCAAACGGAATACAACGAATGGATCGAACTGATCGAAAAGAGTTAGCGGGAACATCATATCCGCTTCGCCAAATAATCGGCCCCCGAACGGAAAACTTCCGTGTTCGGGGGCCGGAGTTTGATTTTTATTCGACGACCAGCTTCGCTTTCATTTTCGCATGGCCGACACCGCAAGGAACGTTGCAGGACAGCTCGTAATCGCCGGCATTATCGAGCGTATAGGTTTTCGATTCGCCGTTGCCGAGCTTGATGTCGGTATTCGCCACCTCAATGCCATGCACGCCTTCCGTCGATTCGAGCTTAAGCGTAAAAGGCTGGCCTTTCGGAACGCGGTACTCGGACTGATCGAACTGCCAGTTGGACGCTTTGATCACGATTTCTTGACCGGTTGCCGCTCCGCCCGTATCGCCGCCTTCTCCGGCCGGCGTTTCTTCTTTTGTTGAACCGCCGCAAGCTGCAAGCGCGAAAGAAAGAACGACGATCAGAGCAAGCAGCCCGTACGTTTTTTTCATCCGTCTCGAACCCCTTTCCACAAACCTATTGTTCGGGGAACTATACCCGATGTCTTCCTATTGTATCCTGAAATCCAAAATTATGCGGTGACAAACCGTTGAACGGCGCATGAACAATTGTTGAACATCAGGTGACAAAAACTGCAAAACAAAACTGCAAAACAAAACCTCCGCCGTTATCCGCAATCGGCCCGGCAGAGGCTTTATGTTTGCGCGTTTGCGATTAATCGGCCCGCTTCTTGCCCGCCGTGAACGGCGAACTGATCGGAATGAACAGGTCGATAATGCCGATGACCAAAGCGGCAAGCAGCGCGCCCAGTATCGAAACCCGGACGCCGCCAACGATAAATTGGGCGATCCAGATGACGGCTGCGCTGGTAAGAAAACCGACGATGCCGCGGCCGAACGGCGTAACTTTTTTGCCGAAGATCCCTTCTATGATCCAACCCAGCACGGCGATGACAAGCGCGAGAAAAAGCGCGCTCCAGAATCCGCCTACTTGAAACTGGGGAACAATAAATCCGACGATCATGAGCACGATTGCGGCCACGACAAAACGGACAACATGTCCCAGAAAGTTCATATCGCATCCTCCTTAACGAAATGGTTTACCCGAAATTTATTGTTTCCAGATCAGCTGGAATCATGTATGGAATGATCCGTTATATCCGTTAAAGATGCGGCGCGCCTTGCGCGAACGCGTAGCATGGAACCATTCATTTCGGCTATAATGGAGAACGAGAGGAGTTGTGCCGCGATTGGACGACAAAATTCTGCATACGCTCGAATATCCGAAAATTATTCATAAATTGGTTCAGCATGCCGCTACGCCGCTTGGACAAGTCGAAGCGGAGCGGACGGTCCCGAGTCCGGATCTGGAGGAAGTGAAAACGAGGCTTCAGATGACGGACGAAGCGTACAAGGCCGACCGGCTGAAAGGCGCCGCGCCGTTCGCCGGCATCGCCAACATTCGGCCCGCGCTGCGCCGTGCGGTAATCGGCGGAACGCTCAGCGCGCATGAGCTGCTGGACATTGCGCTGACGGCAAGAGGCGGCCGGCGGGTAAAGCGTCATATCGGCCAAATTCATGAAGACGATCCGCTTCCGCTTATGCAAGGGATTGCCGAAATGATCGCCGAGAACAAGGAGCTGGAGGATGCGATATTCGCCTGCATTGACGAGCAGGGAGACGTGATGGATTCGGCAAGTCCGGAGCTGGCCGCAATCCGGCGGGAGCTGCGGAATGGCGAAAGCCGGATCAGGGAAAAGCTGGAACAGATGATCCGCTCCGCCTCCGTTCAGAAAATGCTGCAGGATGCGATCATTACGCTGCGCGGCGATCGGTACGTCATCCCGGTCAAGCAGGAATACCGGTCCCATTTTGGCGGCATCGTTCACGATCAATCGGGATCGGGGGCGACGCTGTTCATCGAGCCGGAAGCGGTCGTGGCGATGAACAACAGGCTTCGCGAGCTGAAAGCGTCCGAAGCCCGCGAAATCGAAAAAATATTGCAGAGGCTGACCGCTCTCGCCGCGGAAGCCGCCAAAGATCTGGAATTGAATCTGGATCTGCTCGGCAAGCTCGATTTCGCTTACGCGAAGGCTCGTCTCGCCCATGAGATGCGGGCAACGCAGCCCCGCATGAACGACAGGGGGTTTTTGAAGCTGCGCCGCGCCCGTCACCCGCTTATCCCGTCCGAACAGGTCGTGCCGGTCGATGTCGAGCTGGGCAACGATTATACGGCGATCATCATAACCGGACCGAATACGGGCGGAAAACGGTAACGCTCAAAACGATCGGTTTGCTGAGCATCATGGCGATGTCCGGCTTGTTCGTACCGGCGGAGGACGGCAGCCAGCTGTGCGTTTTCGACGCCATATACGCCGATATCGGGGACGAACAAAGCATCGAGCAAAATCTCAGCACGTTCTCCAGCCATCTGACGAATATTATCCGGATTTTGAAGGCGATGACGCCGAAGAGCCTCGTGCTGCTCGACGAGCTGGGGGCGGGCACCGATCCGGCAGAAGGGTCGGCGCTGGCCATCGCCATTCTCGAACATATTCACCGGCAGGGCAGCCGGATTGTGGCGACAACCCACTACAGCGAGCTGAAGGCGTACGCCTACAATCGCAAAGGGATTATTAACGCCAGCATGGAATTCGACGTGCAAACGCTGAGTCCGACCTATCGGCTGCTCGTCGGCGTGCCCGGGCGAAGCAATGCGTTCGCGATCGCCGAGCGGCTCGGCCTTCCCCGCTCCATTATCGAACATGCGCGCGGAGAGGTAAGCGACGAAGATCAGCTGGTCAACAACATGATCGCGTCGCTGGAGGAGAATCGTCTCGGCGCCGAGGCCGAACGGCAAACCGCCGAAGCGCTCAGACGGGAGAATGAAGCGCTCCGCGCAAGCCTTGAGGCCGAGCGGGCGAAGCTTGAGGAACAGCGCGAGAAGCTGCTGCAGAAGGCGCGGGATGAGGCGCGGCAGCTGGTGGCCAAGGCGAAACGCGAAGCGGAGCAGATCATCAGCGATTTGCGCAAGCTCGCTCTGGAGGAAGGCGCTTCGGTGAAGGAGCATAAGCTGATCGAGGCCAAACGCCGGCTCGATCAGGCCGAACCGGAGCCGGCCGGCCGGAAGCGGCCGGCTCCGAACGCGAAGCCGCAGCGGATCGAGCCGGGCGACGAAGTGATGGTCTACAGCCTCAACCAGCGGGGGCATGTGGTCGAGCTATCCGGCGAGGAAGCGTTGGTGCAGCTCGGCATTTTGAAAATGAAAGTGCAACTGTCGGATCTGGAGCTTGTCAAGCGGCAGGCGGCCGTCAACAAAACGCAACAGCCGACAGCGGCAGCGAGCTTGAAACGGACGCGCGACGACCGCGCTTCGATGGAACTGGATTTGCGCGGTTCGAATCTTGAAGAGGCTCTGCTCGAGGTCGACCGCTTTCTGGACGAATCGTTTCTGGCCGGCATGGGCCAAGTCTACATTATACACGGCAAAGGCACGGGCATACTGCGCTCGGGCATTCAGGAGTTTTTGCGCAAGCACAAACATGTGAAAAGCTTTCGGCTCGGCCAGTACGGCGAAGGCGGAGCCGGCGTAACGGTCGCCGAATTGAAATAACGGAGGTGCCGCCGGATGGAACAGCAAGTCGATCAATTGCTCGACAACCCGTATATCGCGACGCTCGCGTACGTTTCCGTAGCGGTTATCGCTTTGATCGTATTTCTCGCCTGCTTCGAGATGGTGACCAAGTACAACTGCTGGAAGGAAATCAAAAACGGCAATTTGTCGGTCGCCATGGCCACCGGCGGGAAAATATTCGGCATATGCAACATTTTCCGATTCTCGATCGAATCCGGCGATTCCGTCTACCAGAGCATGGTATATGCCGGATTCGGATTCCTTCTGCTGCTTGCCGCCTATTTTTTGTTCGAATTTTTAACGCCGGTATTCCGGATCGATGAGGAGATGATCAAGGACAATCGGGCGGTCGGACTGCTTGCGATGCTGATTTCCGTCTCGCTTTCCTACGTCATCGGAGCATCGGTTTCCTAGCATGATCAAAAAATAAAGGGGCATCGGGGATGAAATATTTGTGGGGGTCGCTGCTTGCGGTGGCCATACTGTTTATCGTTCTCGGCATCATCTATGTCATGGAATAAAAGGAGACGGGATATATGGAACAAACAACGATATGTCCTTGGTGTCAGACGGAAATCGTCTGGGACGAGGAACTCGGACCCGAGGAAAGGTGTCCGTATTGCGACAATGAACTGACCGGGTACCGTACGGTGCAAATCGGTCTCGACCGTCCGGATGACGGCGATTCCGATTGGGACGTTGAAGGAGAAGCCGGCGACGATACCGGCTGGGCGGACAACGCCGACGGTTTCCGGCACACCGACCGTGAGTGGCTGGCGGTTGAAGAAACGGTCGAACGGGTGCTGGACGGTCAGGAGGAAGTGCCGGAATGTCCGTCATGCCGGGAATATATGCTGGAAGCCGGCATGCAGACGATCGGGGAAGCCGGTTTTCGGCCGGCCGTGCCGAAGTCGCTCGGACAGCCGCTGCTCGAGGCTCCGTTCGGTGTCGTCTGGTATGTCTGTCCCTCCTGCTTCCAGACCGTGCAGCGGATCGCGCCGCAGGACCGCGACCGTTTTCTCGCACCGCTCCGGCGCGAAGCCGAAGCGGCAGCCGATAACGGCTAATAATATCCAACGAGCCCGTGCCGGGCATGTCTTATACCGCTTTTGGGCACCTTACATAAGGATTCCAAAGGCGGGAGTGATGGAAGTTGCAGCAGGGTAAACATGCGGTTCAGTCCCGGTTGCTGGCTTGGTTTCAGCGCTTGGGCGAGATCGCGCACAGCCGGGAAAGATCGTCCGGACGGCCTGCCGGAACGCTGGACGCTCAAGCTGCGCTGCTGCTGGCAGTACAAGGCTTTTTCGGCGCGGCCGGCGCGCTGTCCGGGACTTTCGTTCCGGTATTTCTTTGGAAGACGAGTCAATCTTATGCGCTGCTAGGCTGGTATACGCTGACACAGTATGTCACCAGCGGCTTGACGTTTTGGCTGGCCGGCAAGTGGATCAAAGAGCATAATAAAATGAACGGCCTCCGTCTCGGCGTCGCGCTGTCGGGAGGCTTTTATTTTGCGGTGCTGATGCTTGGCGAGCAGGCCAAAGCCTACATGATCGCGCTCGGCGTTTTAAACGGCGTAGCCGCCGGTTTGTTCTGGCTGGCCTACAACGTCGTCTATTTCGAAATCACCGAACCGGATAACCGCGACAAGTTCAACGGCTGGGCCGGCTTTCTCGGGTCGGCCGCCGGCATATTGGCCCCCTGGATATCGGGCATCGTCATTACGTCGCGCCAAGGTTTGGGCGGATATCGGATTATATTTACGATTTCGCTGATCATCTACGGGGCAGCCGTCATCCTCAGCTTCTGGCTTCGCAAACGGAAGTTCGGCGAACGATACGACTGGCTCCATACGATCCGGCAGCTGAAGGAACGGGGCAATCCCTGGCGGCGGGTCGCTCCCGCGATCGCGCTGCAGGGCGTGCGGGAAGGCGTTTTTATGTTTCTCGTCGGTTTGATGGTTTACGTCGTAACCCGCAGCGAGAAAATGGTAGGCAATTTTTCGCTCATTACGTCGCTCGTCGCTTTGGGAGCTTTCTGGGTGACCGGCAAGCTGCTTTCCGTGCGAAACCGCAAGCTGATCATGCTCATCGGCGTGATCATGATATCGGCGGTCATCACCGTATTGTTTTTTGGCTTCAACTATACCGCACTGCTTGTATTCGGCATCGGAACGTCGCTTTTTATGCCGCTTTATACGATCCCGATGACCTCGACGGTGTTCGATCTGATCGGCCGTACGGAAGAGAGCGCCCGGCAGCGGGTGGAATTTATCGTCATGCGCGAGCTGATGCTCACCGCCGGACGGTCGGTCGGGCTGCTCGCTTATATGGCTGTCGTCCCGCGGGACGACTCGCCGCTGGCGATCGCGATGCTGCTGCTTGCCGTCGGGGCCATGCCGATCGCCGGCTGGTGGTTCATCAGGCCGATTCTGGCAGCGCCTCAGCAAACGAGAACATAACATGGGACTTTGGAGGAACCTATATGCCGCGAGTTGTCAATAATGTTACCGAATTGATCGGGGATACGCCGGCCGTCCGGTTGAACCGGATCGTGCCGCCCCGAAGCGCCGAAGTACTGGTGAAGCTGGAGAAATTCAATCCGAGCGGGAGCGTCAAAGACCGCGCCGCCTTCTCGCTGATTGCCGCGGCCGAACGGCAGGGGCTGATCAAGCCGGGCGGCACGCTGATCGAGCCGACAAGCGGCAATACCGGCATCGGCCTGGCGATGAATGCGGCCGCCAAAGGTTACCGGCTTATTCTGGTCATGCCTGACAATATGAGCGCGGAGCGGATCAGTCTGCTGAAGGCTTACGGCGCGGAGGTTGTGCTGACGCCGGCGAAGCAGCGGATGCCCGGCGCGATTCGCAAGGCGCAGGAGCTGCGCGACGCCATTGCGGGCAGCTTCATGCCGAACCAGTTCGAGAATGAGGCGAATCCCGCCATTCACCGGACGACGACGGCGGTGGAAATTGTCGCGCAAACGGGAGGAAAGCTGGACGCGTTCGTCGCAACGTCGGGCACCGGAGGAACGGTGACCGGAACGGGAGAAGCGCTCAAAGAGCGTCTTCCGGATTTGCATATCGCCGTCGTGGAACCGAAAGGTTCGCCGGTTCTTTCGGGAGGGAAGCCCGGTCCCCATAAGCTGGTGGGGACAAGTCCGGGTTTCGTCCCGCCGATTCTCAATACGTCGGTATACGATGAGATCATTCAGGTGGAAGATGACGATGCGCTTCGGACGATGCGTGCGCTTGCCCGGCAGGAAGGGCTGCTTCTGGGGCCTTCCTCGGGCGCTTCGGTATGGGCGGCTCTGCAAATCGCGGCCCGTCTCGGTGAAGGAAGACGGGTGCTCTGCATCGCGCCCGATACGGGCGAACGCTATTTGAGCACCGGCTGGTATAACGAAGAATAGAGGGAAATGGGAAACGGACGGGCGGCCGAACGCAGCGGACGATAGGCCGGTCCGTCCGTCAATCCTTCCAACCGGCCAATTCCCGCTTTACCACTTGCCGGCGTTCGTGAATATATTGCCGTATAAATTCTTTTTCTCTCATAAATGTACGATAATCGTGTTTGCGCGTACGGTCGTGATAGATGGCGGCGGCGATATGGTTATGCATCCGGTCGATGACCGGACCGAGGTCTTCGACGGTAAAAGGCTTGCGCAGCAGCTTGACCAGTATTTTGCGGTAAGCCTGCCGGCAGGAGGAGAAGGCAAGAACCTTTTCGGTCAGCTTGTTATAGCCCTGTATCGGCACCAGGTCGCTGCCGCATGGCCTGCCGTAGCAATTGCGTCCCCAAGTGCCTTCGTAATCCCACGGAATGATGCGGTACCGACCGGTCGGCGGATGCTCGTATAGCGCATAATTTTGGTCGAAGCCGTCGTAATTGCCTGTCAGCACGGCTCCGGCCAGCCAATGCAAATATTGGCGGATATCGAGATTCCGGATCAAACATTGCCGCAGCATGTTGCCCTTCAACCGGTTAATCCGGCCGACGAACCGCCCCAGTCTTTTTTCGATATATCCCCGCCCCGAATCCATTCGTAGCCGTCGATAAGCGACGCCTTGCGGCGTTTCGTCTCCGGATCGATCAGCGAGAAATTGGCGTTGTCGTTCGTCCCGTATATCAGCGATTTATAGGAGATTTTCCGCCGCTTAAAAAAATTCCGGTTTACCGATTCGATCTCCAAATAGACCCCTTGCGGTTCGCCGTTCCATTCCAGCCAAAAATGTTTGGTGCGGGGTGCGGGAACTCCGATCATCGTAAAAAATTGAAACGACAGGGCGTTTCGCATCATGGAAGGATCGTCCGTCTCCGCGTTCCAGTGCAAAATCTCGCCGTCCGGCAAACGGAGCTCATACGATTTTTCGGATAGTTGCGCGTATGCCCCCCTCTGATCCCCAGCTGCGCATTGGAGGAACGTCCGTCGATTACCAGTTTGACCGGTACGAACCGCCTGCTCCGCGCTTCCATTCGCAGTTCGCGGTCTCGTGCGTATTCGATGTGAATGCTGCGCACCGGAAGGCCTTCCATCGTGGACATAAGACCATCCCCTTGAGCAAAAGTAAAAGCCTATCGGTACACGATAGGCTTTCATGCTACTTTACCTTATTCAGGCGGGAACGCGAATGTCACAACCGGGCCAATTGTTCATTTCCAAAGTTTGCGGCGTGAATGTTTTTTGCTTTTCTTTCTTTTGTTCCTTTTTTTGTTCTTGAGGTCGTGTTTCTTGCCTTGCGAGCGATCGCCCCAAGAGCCGTGAGAGCCGTGAGAGCCGTGAGAGTCATGAGAGCCGTGAGAGCCATGGGAACCGTGAGAGCCATGAGAGCCATGAGAGCCGTGAGAGCCGTGAGAGCCATGGGAACCGTGAGAGCCGTGGGAACCGTGAGAGCCATGGGAACCGTGAGAGCCATCATGAGAACCGGGAAATAAAGGAAATATGGGAAAAACGGGAAATCCGTGAAATTCGGGAAAACCATGAAAATCGGGAAAACCGTGAAAACCACGAGAACCGCGAGAACCTCTCTTACGGTCGCCGTCGGAATGACTCGACTTTTTTCTGTTGCCATCTTTCCACCTCCTTTTCTTTGGAAGGTTAATATAAGCTATGTTTCGAATCTAGCATCTGGTCCAGGCTAAAACATCATTTCATTAGGAAATGGTGATCTATCAAGTACCAATTCTCTCAGGGATACATATAGATATATTACAATTCGTACCCTATGATCCGTCCGAAGCACGCCGTATCGGAAAAGGAGGATATCCATTGAAAATCATTGAACTTCTGAACCGCGAGGTTGAGATAGAAATTTCAGGAAAGACGAAGGCGATTCGCGGCAAGCTGGTGGATTGGGGACAAGACATTGTCGTCATGCACAACGGTCACCGGTTTCTGTACGTTCCGCTTCGCCATCTGCAGCAAATGCGTGCCAGTGAGTCGCGGCTTGACTATAGCGATACGCCGGAACAACCGTTTGAGCAGTTCTATGAGTCCGTATCGTACCGGAAAATACTGATGAGTGCGAAAGGGATGTTTGCGGAAATTAATATTACCGGCAATCAATCCGTGCACGGTTACATTACGAGCATTATGAACGACTTTTTCGTCTTTTACTCGCCGGTCCACCACAGCATCGTCATCCCGCTCCACCAACTCAAATATTTGATTCCCTATGATTCCCAGGTTACACCTTATACGCTGGCGCCCGAACAATTTCCGCTCAAGCCTTCGCCTGTGACGCTGGCCCGTACGTTCGATCAGCAACTGCGCAAATTGATCGGCAAATTCGTCATTCTCGATCTGGGAGAGAACCCGAACAAAATCGGTATTTTGAAGCAAATAGACGGTCAAATCGTCGAGCTTGCCTCTGCCGACGGAAAATCCGTATTTTGCATTTCGACCATATCAAGACGGTCCATCTTCCCTGAGCGCGGGCTGTCCGCTCAAGCCTTTCGGCATTGCCGAAGGCTTATTTTGCGTTCGGACGAGCCCGGACGATCCGCGGCGAACGAGCGGCGGCAACCGTTCGAACGGGCATATCCGAACAAGGTCACATTCTTTTTGCTTTGCAGGATGCTTGGATTCGTTGTAATATAATTTTTATATAATTTGCAGCTTGCAGGAAGGAGTATTGGCGATGAGCGAACTGAAATTGAAGATACTGGAACTGCTCAAGGAGGACGCACGGCGCGGCGCGGATCTGATCGCTACGATGTTGGGCGAAGAAGAAGAGGAAGTGAAGCGGGCGATTGCGGAGATGGAGAAGGACCACGTCATCGTCAAATACGCCACGGTCGTCAACTGGAGCAAAGTGAATGACGAGAAAGTGACGGCGCTGATCGAAGTGCAAATTACGCCGGAGCGGGGCCGGGGATTCGAGGGCATTGCGGAACGGATTTATTTGTATCCCGAAGTCAAATCGGTCTATTTGATGTCCGGTGCTTACGATTTGCTCGTAGAGGTGGAAGGCAAAACGCTGAAGGAGGTCGCTTCGTTCGTTTCCAACAAGCTGTCTCCGATCGATTCGGTACTTTCGACCAAAACATTTTTTATCCTGAAAAATATAAGCAGGACGGCATCATCTTCGAAGAATGCGAAGGCGATCAACGTCTGCTGATTTCGCCGTAAAGGGATGGTCTCGATGATTAAAGAGGATGAAAAACAAACGATGCCTCGCCGTTCCATGCGCGATTATTTGTCCAGCCAGGCGAAACAGATCAAACCGTCGGGCATCCGCCGATTTTTCGATTTGGTCAGCGGCCGCAAAGATATTATTACACTCGGTGTCGGAGAGCCGGATTTCGTCACGCCCTGGCATGTGAGAGACGCCTGCGTGGCGGCGTTGGAAGCGGGGAAAACCCAGTATACGTCGAATGCCGGAATGCCGGAACTGCGGGAAGCGATCGCCACGTATTTGTATGAGCGGTTTGCAGTCGCCTACGAGCCGTCGAACGAAATTTTGGTGACCGTGGGTGGAAGCGAGGCGATCGATCTGGCGCTAAGGGCGCTTATTTCGCCAGGGGATGAAATTTTGATTCCGGAGCCCTGCTATATATCGTATTCGCCGATCGCCACGCTCGGAGGCGGCATTCCCGTCGGCATCGAGACGTTCGCCGAGGACAACTTCAAGCTGCGGGCCGATGCGCTGCAGGCTGCGATTACGCCGGCGTCGAAAGTGCTTATTCTCTGTTATCCTAGCAATCCGACCGGCGGGATTATGACATACGAGGACTGGCTGCCGGTTGCTAAAGTCGTGGAGGAAAACGACCTGATCGTCATATCGGACGAAATATATGCCGAACTGACTTACGGCGCCAACCATGTCAGCTTCGCTTCGCTGCCGGGAATGAAGGACCGGACGATTCTGGTGAGCGGTTTTTCCAAGGCGTTTGCGATGACAGGCTGGCGTATGGGATACGCTTGCGGCCATCCGGAGCTGATCGGCGCCATGCTCAAAATTCATCAATACACGGTAATGTGCGCGCCTATAATGGGCCAGATCGCCGCGCTCGAAGCGTTGACGAACGGCCTGGAGGAGAAAGACCGGATGGTCGAATCGTATAACCAAAGGCGGCGGCTCGTTGTCAAAGGATTTCGCGAGATCGGCTTGTCGTGTCATGAGCCGGAAGGGGCGTTTTACGCATTCCCGTCCATTCGGTCGACAGGCTTGTCGTCGGAGGAATTCGCCCGTCAGCTTCTGGAGGAGGCGAAGGTGGCAGCCGTGCCGGGCAATGTGTTCGGGCTTGGCGGAGAAGGGCATCTGCGCTGCTCCTATGCGACATCCGTGCCGCAGCTGACGGAGGCGATCGAGCGGATCGGAGCATTTGTGCACCGGCTGAAAACGGCAGGAGCTTGACGAGTTGTCATTTTCCGGATGTCCATACCGTGTCAACTCATATAAAAATGTTACCGAAGGATAATGGTTCACTCACGTAATTTTGTTACCCAGTGGAGGCTGTTACACAGCCTCCACTGGTTGCGCAGCGGAAGCAGACGTCACGGGTCGGGAAAGCATCGCTTCCAACTGATGGTGTAATGCAAGCGGATCTTGGGAAGTCTGATACGCCTGTAACCGTTGGGTTTGTTCTGGTGGTAGCACGTTGGTTTCGATTAACCGCGCAACGGGTGTTTTGGCCGTGTCGAATGTTTTCTTTACACGAGCCCCGCGACGCTCCTTGCCGATCAGCTTGCGAGTGGGCAAGCAGCAATTGAAGTACCGATCATGCAGAGCATAGAGGGAGTTGAGCCACTCCACCTGTTCCGGGCGGTCATAGCGTTCGTAGCCGACCAGCTGGCGGACGAGAAAGCCGTTTTTCTGCTCCACGTGAGCATTGTCGTTTTTGCGATAAGGGCGGCTGCGCGTGAAACGAATGTTGTTCGAAGCGCAGAAGGTTTTCAAATGGGCGTTTAAAAACTCTTGGCCGTTGTCACTGTGGATCCCCCAAGGCTGCATGGGCCACTCCGCGATGATGTACTTGAGCTCACGAAGCACGGCAAGTTGGGATTTGCCGAGCAGCGCGCGTCTGCGGGTGTAGCCGGAGACCACGTCGGTCACAGTCAGCGTATAGGCGAAGTGGCCGAGCGACGATCCGCCGTTGTGTTCGACCAAATCGATTTCCAGCGCGCCCGGACGCGTTTCATCCCAATCGTAGGCGATCATAGGCACTTGTGAACGGAGTTCGGCGAGCGGCTTTCGCTTGTTGACAGTTGGTCTGACTTTTGGACAACGAAGTGTGGATAACTTGCGCGCCAATGTCGGGCGGCTGATCTTTTGCAACTGCGATATGATAAGGTCGGTAAGGTGCAGGTGACCGTGCCGGGCAAGATTCCGGGCTGTATCGAGCAGAACAGGATGCAGTCGCTCGGCACAAGGATAATCCAGCGCTTCCCAAACGCGTTGTATGACGGGCATCGCCTCCTGGTAAGCTAATGGCCGATTACGTTTCGATTTCGCTGGCGTCAGCGCAGAAGGGTTCGTGAGAGCGCGGATAGCATGCTTTCGATGGCAACCCAGCACCTTCACGGCGTTGTCAAGGATTGCAGATTTCTCATTTCGCGATTTCGCTCTCTTGTATTGATCAGCAAAGGTATGGATCACTTCACGTCGTGTTTTCATGCTCAGTTTCAAAACACATCCCTTCGGTAACATTTCGATGTGAGTGAACCGATGCCTCTTTAGTAACATTTTAACTGAGTGATCGCGCATACTGGTAATGGATGTCCGTTTTCTGGTATAATAAAGCAATCGGCATCGTCCAGGCTTGTACGATTGTGACGGCGATCGACAATGCGGTAAAACATGAACGCGTCGTATGCAAGGAATTCACACAAGGAGGGGTGGCAATGGCTGTTGCGGATTACGGTTTCAACGTAAAGAACGTAATGGATTTTTGGGAAGAACCGGACCCATACAAAGCGATGAAGTTATCCCCGTACATGCGAATTCTGGAAGACGAAATTTATGTTTTGCGCAAACAGATGGAACTGACCTGTCAGCAGGAAGCTTCATTTCATTCTGAGCTCGTCATTGAAATTAGCCGGAAACTCGATGTGAAGATTAACGAGTATATGCGGTGCCGAATGAAAATGTCCAGACTGAAAGCGTAAAGGTATCTCCCCGCCGGTGCGGGGGATTTTTTTTTGAGATTGTCGGCGCGCCCCGTCTTCCGTCTAATCGTCACCGGTTGGTCGGTATGCCTCGTCTTCCGTCTAATCGTCACCGGTTGGTCGGCGCGCCTCGTTCTTCCGTCTAATCGTCTCCGGTTGGTCGGTATGCCCCGCCTTCCGTCAAATCGTCACCGGTTGGTCGGTATGCCCCGTCTTCCGTCTAATCGTCACCGGTTGGTCGGCGCGCCCCGTCTTCCGTCTAATCGTCACCGGTTGGTCGGCGCGCCTCGTTCTTTCGTCTAATCGTCTCCGGTCCGTCGGTGCGCCCCGTCTTCTGTCAAACGTCTCCGGTCTGTCGGTATGCCCCGCCTTCAGCGCCCCCGTCTCCCGGCAGATTGCTTTGGCGAAAATCCTGCAAAAGTGCAGGAATTTTGGTTCGAATAGATGGATATGGGGTAGTGTCAAGAAGTTTG
>NZ_BOVJ01000169.1 GCF_018403665.1 Paenibacillus cisolokensis | reverse complement strand
TTATTTTCCGCTCCAAGATGCGGCCCGGCTTCCGCTAAAAAGTTCATCCCTTTGCATTAAATTAATCGTCTATAATCGGCCGAATCGGGCAAGTATACTGAGGTTGTACCAGCGACAGGATATTGCGATTCAAGGAGGATGCAGGATGAAGCTCGGCTATCAGACGAATACGTGGGGCGGTGTCGTCGGTCATCCGAACGGCGTTACGTCGATAAAAGATTTGTATTATTTGGCGAACGGCTCGACGGAAGAAGCGCTTGCGGATATTGCCGCGGCCGGATACGAAGGATTCGAGCTGTTCGACGGAAATTTGATGGCGTACGAGAACGAGCCCGACCGGTTCAAATCGTTGATGCGGCAACACGGGCTGCAGTTTATTGGCGTTTATGTGGGGGCAAATTTCATCTACCCGGATATTTGGAAGGACGAGCTGTACCGGATCGAGCGGACCGTGCGGCTGGCGGCAAGCCTCGGGGCCGAACATTTGGTGGCCGGAGGCGGAGCCATCCGGCATGACGGCACGACCGAAGACGATTACAAGCGGCTCGCGGCGGGGCTGGACGAAGTGACGCGAATGGCGGCGAAGTACGGGCTGACGGCCAGTTACCATCCTCATCTCGGCACGATTGTCCAGGCGCCGGAGCAGCTGCGCAAGCTGACGGAGCTAACGGACGTGAAGCTCTGTCCGGACACGGCCCATATTGAAGCGGGCGGCGGCGATCCGCTCGAAACGATTCGCACGTATATCGACCGGATCGAATATGTGCATTTCAAAGACTACCGCAACGGCCGGTTCGTGCCGCTCGGACAGGGAAGCCAGAAATTTTCCGCGATGCTCGACGTGCTGAAAGCGCATCAATACGACGGATGGCTGACGGTGGAGCTGGATTCGTTCCCGAATCCGAAGGAAGGCGCGGAGACGAGCATGCAATTTTTGAAAGGCATTCTATAAAAATATACCCATACATCCAGCAGGGGGTTATCTTCATGAACAAGAAGCGTTCACGTTCGGTCTTTCTGGTCAGCGCCGCGCTGGCCGTCGCGCTGATGTCGGCATGCGGCGCGAACAATAATGCGGCAGGCGGCAGCGAGCCGAACAACGCCGCCGGCAATACGGCGAACGGCGAATCGAACGTCGCTGCGCCGCCGGCGGTGGCCGAGCCGATTATGGTGAATCAGGCGCTGCCGCAGCAGGAAATATTGAGCACGGGGCCGCACGGCGAGGCCGCCGTATCGGCGAAGTCGCTGCAGCTGACGGCCGATGAAGTGAAGCAGATCCAGGGTATGAAGCTGAAGGCGGCGATCGCCATGCACTATGCCGGCAACGACTGGTCCACCGCGCAAATTGCCGGTCTGAAAGACACGTTCGCGAAGATGGGCGTCGAGGTCGTCGCGGTGACGGACGCGCAGTTCAAGTCGGAGAAGCAAGTATCCGATCTTGAGACCGTTATGGCCAAAAACCCCGACATCGTCGTCAGCATTCCGGTCGACCCGGTATCGACGGCGGCGGCTTACAAGCAGGCCGCGCAAGCAGGCGCGAAGGTGGTATTTATGGACAACGCGCCGGAAGGATTGCAGCACGGAACGGACTACGTCAGCGTCGTATCCGCCGACAACTACGGCAACGGCATCGAAGCGGCCCATGTCATGGCGGAAGCGCTGGGCGGCAAAGGCAAGATCGGCGTCATTTATCACGATGCCGACTACTTCGTGACGAGACAGCGGACGGAAGCGTTCGAGAAGACGATCAAGGAGCAGTACCCGGACATTGAAATCGTTGACCGGAGCGGCATCGCCGGCCCGAACGACGGCGAGAAAGTGGCGTCCGCGATGCTCACGAAAAATCCGGACCTGGACGGCCTCTTTGTCGTATGGGACGTGCCGGCCGAAGGCGCGCTGGCGGCGGTTCGCGCGGCAGGGCGCGACGATCTGGCCATCACCACGATCGACCTTGGCACGAACGTCGCCATCGAGATTGCCAAGAACGGCGTCATTAAAGGGCTCGGCGCGCAGCTTCCGTACGAGCAGGGCGTGGCGGAAGCGATTCTGGCCGGTTACGCGGCGCTCGGCAAGGAAACGCCGCCGTATGTGGCGGTTCCGGCCGTGAAAGTAACGAAAGACAACGTGCTTGACGCCTGGCAGCTCGTGTACAGGCAGGAAGCGCCGAACGCCGTGAAAGATGCGGCGGGGCAATAAACGATTACGCATAATTTTTCGCATAATTTTTACAGAAAGCAGGCGATGAAACGATGAAGACATTGAATGTTGGCATGATCGGCGCCGGATTTATGGGAAAGGCGCACTCCTTGTCCTTCGCGGCGATGCCGATGTTTTTCTGGCCGGCTCCCGCCATTCCGGTCCGCAAAATGGTGGCGGACGTGACGGAGGAAGCGGCCGCCGAAGCGGCGAAGCGTCTCGGATTCGAGCTCTACACGGCGGATTGGCGCGAAGTGGTCGAGCATCCGGACATCGACGTCATCGATATCGTGACGCCTAACAATTCGCATGCCGAAATCGCGATCGCGGCAGCCAAGGCCGGCAAGCATATTATTTGCGAAAAACCGCTGGCCCGCGACGCCGCGGAAGCAAAAGCGATGCTGGATGCGGTCGAAGCCGCGGGCGTGAAGCATATGGTCGCGTTCAACTACCGCAGAACGCCGGCTGTCGCGCTGGCGAAAAATATATCGAAGAAGGCGCGATCGGCGAAATTCTCAATTTCCGCGGCACGTATCTGCAAGACTGGTCCGCCGATCCGAATTCGCCGCTGTCCTGGCGCTTCCAGAAAGCGGTCGCCGGCTCCGGCGCGCTTGGCGACATCGGCACGCATGTGATCGATTATGCGCGTTATCTGGTCGGCGAGATCGACGAAGTGATGGCGGAGACGAAGACATGGATTCGCGAGCGGCCGGTGCAGACTTCCGGCGTCGACAAGCTCGGCACGGTAAAAGGAAGCGCGAACGCCGAGAAAAAACCGGTTGATGTGGATGACGAGTTCATCTCGCTGCTGCGCTTCTCGAACGGGGCTGTCGGCAGCATCGAGGCGACGCGCAACGGCTGGGGACGCAACAACTTCCTCACCTTTGAAATTCACGGTACACTCGGCTCGCTCTATTTCAATTATGAAAATCGCGACGAGCTTCAGGTTTTCTTCGCGAACGATCCGGCAGACCGCCGCGGATTCCGCACGATCTACACCGGTCCGGCACACCCGTACGGCGACGGTCTGTGGCCGATTCCGGCTCTCGGTATCGGTTACGGCGAGACGAAGATTATCGAAACGTACGAGTTCTTCAAAGCGATCGCGGAAGACAGCGAAGTGTCGCCGAACTTCCGCGACGGATACCGCATCGCGCAAATTTCCGATGCGATTCTGGAATCGGCCGCGAAGCAGCAATGGGTCAAAGTCGGTTAAATTGCGCCAGTACCGGGTCAGGAGCCGCCTATGGCGGCTCCACCAATTTATAAAGGGTGATGGTGATGTCACGAACGATATTGCGCATGTCGAACATTTCGAAATCGTTTAACGGCGTGCAAGTGCTGCATAACGTCAATTTCGAGCTCCGGTCCGGCGAAGTTCATGCGCTGATGGGCGGCAACGGGGCCGGCAAGTCGACGCTGATGAAAATTTTGACCGGCGTCTACCAGATGGATGCCGGATCGATCGAGATCGGCGGGAAAGCGGCGCATATTCAGAATACGAACGACGCCAAAGCGCACGGCGTCTCGATGATTTTCCAGGAATTCAGCTTGATTCCTACGATGACGGTTGCAGAAAACATTTTTTGAACAGCGAACCGAAGACGAAGCTCGGGCTGATCGACGACGCGGCATGCGTCAGACGGGCGAAGGAGCTGCTGGCGGAACTGAATGTCGATCTTGACCCGGAGACGCCCGTCGAACAGCTCGGCGTCGGCTACTGGCAGCTGACGGAAATCGCCAAGGCGCTGTCCTATGACACCAGCATCCTGATTATGGACGAACCGACGTCGTCGCTGACGAAGAACGAGACGGAATTTTTGTTCGAGCTGATCGCGAAGCTGAAGCAGCGGGGGATCGCGATCATTTATATTTCGCACCGGATGGACGAAATATTCCGCATTTGCGACCGGATCACCGTTATGCGCGACGGGAGGCACAGCTTGACCGACGATTGCGCGAACTTGACGATGGATACCGTCATCGAGCATATCGTGGGCAGTCAGGTCGGCGAAGCGTTCGAGTGGGTGGAACGCCCGTACGACACATCGGGCGAACCGGTGCTCAAGGTCGACCGCCTGACCGCCGGAACCAAAGTGCGCAATGTCAGCTTCGAGGTGCGCCGCGGAGAAATACTGGGAATCGCCGGTTTGATGGGCAGCGGCCGGACGGAGCTGGCACGGGCTCTCTTCGGCATCGATCCGATCGATTCGGGGGAAGTGTGGATTCGCGGGGAGAAGCGGAAGATCCGCAATCCTTCCGACGCCATGGCCGCCGGCGTGGCGCTCGTGCCCGAAGACCGCCGGACGCAGGGGCTCGTGCTTGATCACAGCGTGAAGGACAACATTCTCGTCACGATTTTGTCGAAGCTCCGAAAAGGGGTATTTGTGGATGACCGGGAGGGCAACCGCAGAGCGGAGCAATTCGTACGGAAGCTGTCGATCAAGACGGATAATATTTTCAAAAAGAGCGGGCTGCTGTCCGGCGGGAACCAGCAGAAAATCGTGATTGCCAAATGGCTGGCGATCGAGCCGGATATTCTGATACTCGACGAACCGACCATCGGGGTTGATATCGGGGCGAAGACCGAGATCGTCAAAATCATTCGCGAATTCGCGGACTCGGGCAAAGCGGTTATCGTCATCTCGTCCGAGCTGGTCGAGCTGCTGGCCGTCAGCGACAGGCTGCTGGTCATGCATCAGGGAGAAGTGCGCAAACAATTGAGAAGGCAACAGATCCGCAACGAGGAGGAGCTGCAGCATGCTATCCAAAACATCTGAGATCGTTGGAAAACAGAAGTCGCTCAGCTTCGACTGGCGCAAGTATATGGTCTATATCGCGTTTGCCGTCGTATTTGTCTTTTTTGCCGCGACGCTGTACGACGACGGGTTTCTGACGACGAACAATCTGCTTAATATTATACGGCAAACCGCCATCATCTCCATTATGGCCGTCGCCATGACGTTCGTCATCGGCGCGGCGCAAATCGATCTGTCCGTCGGCTCGATCGCCGCGCTCGCGTCGCTCACTTGCGCGCTGGCGATGGAGTCCGGATTCGGCCTGCTCGGCGGCATCGTGGCCGGTCTCGGAACGGGGGTCGTCATCGGTCTGATCAACGGACTTTTGATCTCGCGGCTGGCGATCCCATCGTTCCTGGTGACGCTCGGCACGATGATCATTGTGAGCGGTGCCGCGATGTGGATCACGAACACCGCGCCGGTGCCGATCCGCGACACGACGTTCACGTTCATCTTCGGTTCCGGCAATATCGGACCGGTTCCGATTCTTCTCGTCTGGATGCTGGTGATCGCCGTTATCGGCCATTACCTGCTGCGCAAAACAGGGTACGGGCGCAGAACGCTGGCTACGGGCGGCAACGAGAACGCGGCCCGGTTTTCCGGCATTAACGTCAGCAACATCAAGCTGTGGGTGATGGTCGGTTCCGGCACGATGGCGGCGCTCGCCGGCATGCTGTATGCCGGCAGAATGAGCTCCGGCCGGTATACCTTCGGCGAAGGCGACGAAATGTCGGTCATTGCCGCCGTCATTCTCGGCGGGACGAGCCTGTTCGGCGGAACGGCAACCGTCGTCGGCACCGTCATCGGCGCCTTGATGATCGGCATGATCAATAACGGCCTCATCATTATGGGGCTGGACGTCAGCCAGCAAAATGTCGTCAAAGGGCTTATTATCATTCTCGCCGTCGCCTTCGGCAAGAAAGCGCTGAAGCGCTGACGAATCTATTTTCATAAGCTAATGAAAAGGAAACGGCCGCGTTCGGAAACGAACCGGCCGTTTTCGGTGTTGCCGCGGCGCATAACGCGCTCGTCACAGCACGTTTTTCAGCTTTCGCACATAACCGGCGCGAATGATCAGGAAGTAGACGATCTGAATCGCGGCGAACGATCCGAGCACGAGCGCCGATTCCTTGACGAGATTCGCGTTGAACGTATTTTGCAGCGTGTTGAGTGCGACCGCGCCGTGTATAAGCGCCACGACGATCGGCACGAAGAACAATAGCCCGATTTGCGTCGATACGATCTTCGACAGCTCCCCTTCGGTCAGACCGAGCTTGGTAATGGCGCGGTACTGGACGCGATCGTGCTCCAGATCGGCATAAAGGCGGAGATACAGGAAGCTGCCGGCGGCGACGAAGAAGACGGCGCCGATGAAAAGGCCGGTGAGCAATATTTGCCCGAACGATTGATGGAGCTGGTTCAGCTCGTAGGCGCGCGCCATGAAGCTGTGATGTTCTCCGTTCCGCTGCAGTTGCTCCATCAACCGCTTGGCTACGGCCAGGGTTGACGGCCAATCCTCCACGTCGTAAACGTACGATATGGAATCGTCGTCCGAAGCCGGCTGCGCCTCGTACGCGGCGTCGGGAACGACGAGCACGTCCGCATACGTGATTTGCGCCAATGATGCGGGCATTGCCGCGTTTTCCCGGATGTCGAGCACAGTGCCGTCCCGCATCGGGAAGCTGTCCGGCATTGGACCCGTCTCTTCTCCGAAATTCACATTTTCGGAATAGAACAGCAGCGCTTCCCGCTCGCCGAGCGTCGCCCGCTCGCCCGTCAGCCGTTCGTAATCCGTCGCCGGAATGAGGGCGAAGCGCCGGACTTTCTCTTCGTCCAGTGCATATTTTTTGCGGATGACATACGGTTTGTAGGCGATGCCGGCTTCCGTCAGTTCGCGTTCGATCAGCGCCGTATGCCGCTCCTGCTCTTTATTTCCGGCGTAAGATTCGTATTTCATGGCGGCGGTCGATGCCGACACGAAACCCGACAAGAACGATTTCAGGCCGACCAGCGTGCCGATGGCGCAGAAGGCGACCGTCGAAATAATCGCGACCAGAAAAAACATGCGGGCATTGTCTTTCATCCGGTACGCCAGATCGGACAGTGTAATCATATTCGTCTTGCTGCGGTACAACGATTGCCTGTTCTTCAATTTGTGAATGATGTAGACGCTGAGCTGCGTGAACAGGAAGTAGGTGCCGACGCTTACGACGAGGGCAACCGGCAGCAGCGCCATTATCACGACGACGCCCTTGACGACGAACGCGGCGATATATCCGGCTGCGAGCAGCGCGGCGGCAAGAATGGCCAGGCCGGCGGAAGCTTTCGGCTCCGGCTTCGGCTTGGCCGAACCTTTCAGCAGATCGATCAATGTGCCGCTGCGCAGAATGACCGCCGTGAACAGCGAGATGAAAACGAACAGCAGCGCGAACGCCGCGAACGTGAACCACGCCGCCCTGACCGGCCAATAGAAGGCGAGAGGCTGTTCCAGCGCCAGAACGGAGGTGCCGAGCATCAGCATCCCTTTGGAGAGCAGCAGCCCGGTTCCGATGCCGGCAATCGTCGAGGCCAGTCCGATTACGACATTTTCCAGAAAGACGAGCCGCCTCAATTGCAGGACCGACATTCCCAGCATCATGACGATGCCGAATTCCTTCTTGCGCGATTTCAAAAAGGCGCTCATCGAATACAAAATAAAGAAGAACGTAAAGATATAAATAATATACTGCGAAACGTCCATGCTCGTCTGCGCGCCTTTACCCCAATTGCCTTGCCCGGAAAAGTCGAGCTGCGGATGGAAGGCCAGCATCGAGTAGACGAAAAATATCATGACCGAGAATGCGCAGCTGAAAAATAGGCGGCATACAGACGCATGTTGCGGAAGACGTTTTTAACCGCGAATTGCCGAAAATTCATCTTCCGTCCCCCCAATGGCGGACAATACGCCCATAATTTCCTGGAAAACATTTGCCGGCTGCCCGACTTCCGCAGCTCCCGATAAAGCGCCCCGTCCTTGATGAAAATGACACGGTCGCAATAGCTGGCCGCTTGCGGGTCATGGGTAACCATCATCATCGTCGCTCCTTCTTCGCGGTTCAGCATCTGCAGCGTCTCCAGCACGTCCTTCGCCGCTTTCGAATCGAGGTTGCCTGTCGGCTCGTCGGCCAATATAAGCTTCGGATCGTGAATAATGGCCCGCGCGATCGCGGTGCGCTGACTTTGGCCGCCCGATATTTCATAGGTCCGCTTGTTCAAAATATGGGCGATGCCGAGCTTCTCCGCAATCCGGTGCACTCTTGCGTCCTGCTCCTTAACACTGACGTTGTCGAGCGTCAGCGGGAATATAATATTTTCCTTGACCGTCAACGTTTGCAGCAGATTGAAGTCCTGAAAGACGAATCCGAGCTCCCGCCGCCGGAAGAGCGCGAGCTGCCGCTTGTTCATCCGGTTCGTCTCCTTCCCGTCGATGATCACTTGCCCGGAAGTGGGCTTGTCGATCGTGGAGACGACGTTCAGCAAGGTCGTTTTGCCGCTTCCCGACGGTCCCATAATGCCGACGAACTGTTCTTTCGGCACCGTCAGGCTCAAATTGGACAGCGCCTGATACGCGATTTTGCCTTCATAGACTTTGGATACGTTTCGTACTTCCAGCATGGTTCGATACACGCTCCTTCTAGCTTTCGGTTTACGGACCGTTTGCTTATAATGTACCTGTTCGGAAGGATACGAGCCATCGAACCGGCTTACAGAAACCTTTCAATTTTGCAAGGAACGTTAAACCGTTATTTCGCTTGGAGGTAAGCCGTGTTCGCTCGAAGTAAGCCGTGTGCGCTCGAGGTAGCCGTGATCGCTCGAAGTAAGCCGTGTTCGTTCGAAGTAAGGCGTGTACGCCCGAGGTAAGCCGTGTTCGTTCGAAGTAAGGCGTGTTCGCTCGAAGTAAGGCGTGTTCACTCGAAGTAAGCCGTGTTCGCTCGAAGTAAGCCGTGTGCGCTCGAAGTAAGGCGTGTTCATTCGGAGTAAGGCGTGTTCGCTCGAAGTAAGCCGTGTACGCTCGAGGTAAACTGTATCACTCGAAATAAACCGCATTCGTTCGTAATAAATTCTATTCGCCAGTTAGGAGGTGTGGATGGAATATGAGGGAACTCGTGGGGGAATGCGAGGTCTGCCGCAAAGAAATTTACTGCGAGGACGGATTTCTGAACGGCAGACTCGATGAAGGCGGACGGCTCACATGCTTTACATGCGCGGAAGCGCCAGCCGCACCGGACTCACCGGACGCGCCGGACGACCCGAACGTAAGTGAGCCGAACGCGCCGGACATACCGGACACATCGTACGACCCGAACGTACGGTGAGCCGAACGCGCCGAACATACCGGACACATCGGATGATCCGAACGCACAGACGCACCAGGCGCACCGGCCGCATCGAACGCACGGGACGCACCGGACGACCCGAACGTACAGTGAGCCGAAACAAAGTGGCTGTCCCTAATGTTCATGGCCCATTTGTTAGCATAGTGTGCGAGGGAGTATTCGTGAAGTTTCTCCGGCTCAAAACCAATACTGCAAAAGTGCAGCTTTTTCCCCCTATTGACAGCTCGGACGCTCAAATTCCTGCGATAATACAGTATTTTTGGCCTCCAAGCGACATGTAAGGCGGAAGTGATCAA
>NZ_BOVJ01000168.1 GCF_018403665.1 Paenibacillus cisolokensis | reverse complement strand
CTCTTTGACGCTGCCCAGCACGATTCCTTTCATGAAAAACCGTTGCAAAAACGGGTACACGAGCAAAATCGGCAGCGCGCCGAGAAAGATTTGCGCCGCTTTCGCGGTACGGTCGCTCACTTCCGCGAGCGACTTCATATCCGACGACGAAACGAGGCTGAGATCGCGGTTAATGACGACGGTCTGCAAATAGCTCTGCAGCGGATAGTGTTCCGGCGAGTTCATGAAGATCAGCCCGTCGAACCACGAATTCCAGTGGTTGACCGTAGCGAACAGCGTAATCGTCGCCAGCGCCGGAGCGGACAGCGGCACCATGATGCGCCACATCGTCATCCAATGGCCGGCGCCGTCCATAAACGACGCCTCTTCGAGTTCCTTCGGCAGTCCGCGGAAAAATTGAGCAGCAGAATAACATTGAATACCGGGACGGCGGAAGGCAGCACGAGCGCCCAGATCGAATCCATAATGCCGGTAAACTTGACGGTCATATATAAAGGGATAAGTCCGCCCTGAAACAGAATCGTGATGACGAAAATCCAGACGTAAAACGTCCGCCACGGAAATTTCGCAACCTCCTTGGACAACGGATAGGCGAGCAAAACCGACAGCGCCATATTGATCGAAACGCCGAGCGCAACCCGCTTCAGCGTAACGCCGATCGACGTCAGAAACGCCGGTTTGGCCAACACGAATTCATACGAACTGAACGTGAACTGGACCGGCCACAGCTTGACGAGGCCGGCCGTCGCCGCTTCGCTGGAGCTGAACGATACCGCAAGCACATGGATCATCGGAAACAGGCATAGCAGCGAAAGCAGCGTGAGCAGCGAATAGTTGAAGGCGACAAACAACCTTCTGCCCGTCGTGATGCGCTCGACCATAATCTACCTCCTAAAACTTTGCGCGAGCAAATCGGCTTCGTAAGCATCAGCCAAAACTTTGCGCGAGCAAAGTTACTACGTAAGCATCCGCTAAAACTTTGCGCGAGCAAATCGGCTTCGTAAGCGGGCCTAAAATATCCGGTAATGGGCCAGCCGGTACGCGAGATAGTACGATACGGAAATAAATATGAAGGAGACGACCGACTTGAACAACCCTACCGCCGTCGCTACGCCGTATTGGGCGTCCACCAGACCGATCCGGTATACGAACGTGTCGATGATGTCGCCGGATTCGTAGACCTGCGGACTGTACAGGTTGAACACCTGATCGAAGCCGGCATTGAGCACATTGCCCAGACTCAGCGTCGTCAGCAGCACGATAATCGGCATCATCCCCGGCAACGTGATATGCCATGTCTGCTTCCACCGGCCCGCGCCGTCCACAATGGCCGCTTCGTACAGCGCGGGGCTGATGCTTGTCAATGCCGCCAAATACACGATCGTGTTGAAGCCGAATTCCTTCCAGACGTCCGAGATGACGAGAACCGGACGGAACCAGCCGTTATCGCCGAGGAAATAAATCGGCTCGATTCCGGCCCATGACAGCGCCTGGTTGACGATTCCCGTCGACGGGGACAAAATATCGATCAGAATGCCTCCGAGAATAATCCAGGACAGGAAATGAGGCAAATAGATGAGCGTCTGAATGCCGCGCTTGAACAGCTCTTTGCGCACCTCGTTGAGCAGCAGCGAGACGATGATCGGCACGATGAGACCGGCGACGATTTTCAAAAAGGCGATGATGACCGTATTGCGCAGCACCCGCATGGAATCGGGCATATCCAGCACATAGCGGAAATTGTCCAGACCCGACCAGGGCGAATCGAAAATGCCTCTGGCCGGCATAAACTTCTGAAAGGCGATGACGATGCCGAACATCGGACCGTAGCTGTAAATCAGTACGAGAATGAGGCCCGGCAGCACCATAAGATGAAGCGGCCAATACGGCGATTTCCATTTCACTCTGTGTAACATAAAACCACCTCTCTTCTGCAGCGTCAGCGGATAAAAAGAGGGAAGAGCGGTCCCTCCTCTTCCCTCCCCGGTTCGGATCATTATCGGGCCGCGTACCACGCATTCACTTCTTCGGTAATCGCGTCGCCGCCGAGCTTCTTCCAATCGGCTACGAATTTGTCGAAATTGTCGATCGGATCGCCCAAAATGATTTTCGTGAACACTTCCAGTTCCATCTTCTGCAGCGTCGCGTCTTTCTCCACGGCCGTCTGCGTCGGCGCGCCGAAAAATTCGTTCTGGTAGAGCAGGTTCTCATTCACGTAATGATTGATCGTCGCGAACGATCCGGTCGTACCGAACACGCGGTCATACGCCCATCCCAGTTCCGTGCCGGTGCCGTTCAAATAATCTTTGATTTGCTTGTAATTGTCCTGCTCCTCCGGATTCAGCTTCGTTGCGTCGCCGCTTTTCTCCGCCTCCAGAATATGCAGATGAATGTCCAGATTTTTGCGGGCCGGCCATGCCTGGAACGGAGCGTACTTGAACCGTTCGATGCCGTCGCTCGTAAAATGCGCCGCATAGTTTTCCGGCGTCGTCGTCTCTCCCCAGCCCGTTTCGACAAAGAGATTGATCAGCTTCAGCAGCGCTTCCGGATGTTTCGCATCTTTCAGCACGGCGTAATAGGTGCCGACCGCCATGCTCGTCTGGGGCCTGGCCGGTTGGTCGTCGATCGACATGAGCGGATACGACTGCCATTCCGCGTTCGAATCGTTCTTCTTGTTGTCGACGAGCGGCCAGAGCGGATTCCACATTTGGCCGAAATGCACTCCGACTTTGCCGGCGGCGGCGAACTCCGCGGCCTTGCCCGTATCCTTCACGCCGAATTCGCGGTCGATCTGGCCCTTCTTGTACATCTCCTGCAGCTTGGCCAGGACGGTCTTCATCTCCGGTTGGATGCTGCCGTAAACGAGCTTGCCGCTGCCGTCCTTGACCCAGATGCGCGGATAGGCATGATAGCTGTTGGCAAATCCGTCGATCGTCGCATAACCGCCATACAGGTCTTTGTTGAGCGACATGCCGATCGTATCGGCCTTGTTGTTGCCGTCCGGGTCCTGCGTCGTAAACGCTTCGATAATATGCAGTACGTCGTCCATCGTTTTGGGCTCAGGCAAATTCAGCTTTTGCAGCCAGTCGCTGCGAATCCAAACCATCGGAGCCCCGTCCATAGCCGACCCGGTATTCGGAATCGCCATCAGCTTGCCGTCGAATGTAGCCGAGGCGAGCGCGTTCGGTCCATCCTGGGTCATAATTTCTTTCAAAAACGGCGAAGCGTACTTCTCGTAAATGTCCGTCAAATCCATCAGCAGATCCGCTTCCACCAGCTGCTTGAGCTGTCTCGCGTTGACCGGGACGATTTCCGGCAAATCGCCGGAGGCGATCGAGACGTTCATCTTCTGTTCGCCTTGTCCGCCCGGTCCGTCGCCGCTCACGACCCAATCGTATTTGACCTTGATTCCCAGCTTCTCTTCCATCGTCCGCGTCCATACGTTGTTGCTGATATCTTCCCCTTCGGCGTACTTGAACGTGTCGTTCACGATGCGCACGGTCGTTATTTCAATAGGCGGATCGTATTTGCCCGCCGGGTCGGCCGGCTGATCCTCTTCCGCCGTTCCCGTTCCGCCGTCCGTCGTTCCTTTATCCGCCGTTTGTCCGCCGGACTCATTTGCCTCGCCTGACGGCTGGCCTCCGCCCGAGCAAGCGGTTACAAAAACAAGCAGAAGCATCAGCACGATTGCGGCACCTTTACAATTCGCCATACGCTTCATCGCGATCCTCCTCCGGTAATGTGGTGATTTGCGCTCAGTATATCGCGTCTGCTCCGAAGCCGATATGGAACAATGTTTAGATTCGTTCTCTTTTGTTTTGGAATTTCCGCCGCCTGTCAGCTGCCCGCCTGATCGCGGTACTCCTGGGGACTGATTCCGGTATGCTTGCGGAAAAACGGGTGAAATAGCCCGCGTTCTCGAAGCCGACGGCGGCGGCGACTTCATGGATTTTCAGCGGCGAAGCGGAGAGCAGCTCCCTCGCCTTGTCCAGCCGGGCGGCGGCGATCGTTTCCGAAATGTTGCGTCCGGTCGTCTGCTTGTACAGAACCGACAAGTAGGACGGATTCAGGTAGACGGATTCCGCGATGGCGGTCAAGGAAAGATCGCCTCCTATCCGCTCCCGGATCATCCGGTTCACCTTGCGGACAATCCGGTCGGTCCGCTCGTCCTGCTCGGATTGTCTGACGGTCAGCAGCCGCAGCCCGGCGCGCCGCAAATATTCGACCGCCGCATCCCGCGAAACGTGGCTTTGCACATCCATCAGCCGTTCCGGACGGATATCCGATTGTCCGGCTTCCGGCCAGCCCCAGCGGTTGAACTGCCGGATCAGCTCTGTCGCCACCGTATAATAAGCTTCCAGATATAAGGCGTAGTCCTGCGTACCGCCGAACCATTCCCCGATGACCGCCAGCATCTCCTCCCCGCTGCCGCTCTCCAGCACGACGGTCAGCCGTTCGCGGAGACGGGCGATGCGAGCCCCTTCGAGCCGCTCCGGCGTGTCAGGGCAGCTGTCGCCCGCGCCGTCGGACAGCAGCATGTTTTCACCGCTGCCGATGCCGAGCACGAGCATGTTCCGCAAGCCGGAATAAATGTCGGCGACCTCCTCCCAGCTCACCGGCCCGCGGCTGTACGCCACCGACAGCGGAAGCTTCAGAAGGCGCGTACAAGTGGACTGCACCTCTTCGAGCGTCCCCTGCACGAAGCGCAGCGTCCGTTCCCATCCGTCCCCCTCGGCATCAGTTTCCGTCTTGCCCGGCTGAAAGAGCAGCATCACGTAGGACTCGTCCACGACGACCGGCTGCACGGTCAGCGTCTCGAAATATTCGCAGATCATATTTTCCACTCCGTACATCAGCAGCGACCGGTCCGACAGACTGGCCTGCTCCGGCCACCGGTCGATGCGGGCAAGGGCGGGCAGGACCGGGGTTTCCGCGTCCAGCGGGCAATCGAGCTCCTTCAGCCGCGCGGACGACAGCTTCGCATCGGCCGCCCCGTATTTCAGCAAGCGGCGAAGCCATTCGCTGCGCAGCACAGGCAGCGCCTCGCGGACGCGAATCTCTGCGCGGCGCAGAAAATGGTCGCTCATCAGCTCCTGATCGAGCGCCTTGATGGCGGCCTGCACGCTGCGGATAATCGGCTCGTCGCCTTCCGTTTTCAAAATGTAATCGATGCTGCCGTCGCGCTGCGCCTGCTGTATGGACGCGACTTCGTTAATGCCGGTCAGAAAGATCGTTTTGCAGCGCGGCCAGCGTGACTTGATCAGACGCTGCAATTGCAGGCCGTCCATGCCCGGCATCCGGATATCGCTCAGGACGATGTCGATCTTTACCCGGTTCAGCCAGCCGAGCGCTTCGTCCGGCGAATAAGCCTTGAACAGATCGAGCTCCCCGAGATCCGATTCGCCAAGCAGCTCGTACAGCCCGTCAACCGTATACGGCTCGTCATCCACGATCAGCAATCGGTACATGTTCATTCTCCTTTCGGCTTAACGGCAGCCGGATATCGACCCGCAAACCTCCCGCCTTGCTCCGCGAGAGCTTCAGGCCGTACATCGCGCCGCAGCGGATTTGGATGCGCCGGTGCACATTCATCAGCCCCGTGCTTTCCGTTTCGTCCGCCGGCTCACGCAGACGGTCGCGCAGCGATTGCAGCGAGGCGTCGGTCAGTTCGTCCCCGTTGTCTTCAACGGATATGACGAGCGTCTCGTCCTCCCGCCTGAATCCGATGCCGATCCATCCGTCCTTCGTCTTGTTTTCCAGACCGTGATGGTACGCATTTTCGATGACCGGCTGCAAAATGAGCCGCGGTACGGGCAGGCCGCCGCATCCGTCGGGGATGTCGCCGAACAGGACCCGAATCCGGCTTGCGAAGCGGAAAGACTGAATTTCCGTGTAATTGCGCGCATGCGTCACTTCCGTGTCGAGCGGCACCTCGCTCATGCCGTCCCGGGTAATAAACTGGAAATATTCGCCGAGAAATTTCGTGAAACGAACGATGTTGTCGCGGTCGTCCAGCGCAGCCATCCGATGCAGCAGGAAAAAGCTGTTGTACAAAAAATGCGGGTTGATCTGCGATTGGAGATGGCGGAGCTCGGCGAGCCGGACCCGGTATTGCTGCTCGTATACTTCATGAACGAGAACGTTCAGTTCCTTGACCATCGCATTGAAACGGTCGTACAAATAACCGAACTCGTCCTTCAGCGGATACGAGACGATCAGATTCAGATTGCCCTGCTCCACTTTGTCGAATGACCGCACCAGCGTCCGCAGCGGCCGCTGAATCATCCGGTACAGGCTGAACGAGAAAAACAGCAGAATGCCGAGCGATGCGAGCGACAGCGCAATCAGCCACATTCGGTATCGCCGCAGCGAACCGAACACCTCTTCCTCGGGCATATAGATCGATAGCGACGCGTCCAGCGCAGAGGAGGAGCGGGTAACGACAAGATACCGTTCCCCGCCGATGTCGAGACGCTCTTCCGCCTTGCCGTCCCGCAGCGGCAGCCGGCCGCTGTCGTCGGGCAGCCGGCTTGCGGCGATGCGCGCCTCCGCCGCGTCGGCCATTTCGGCAGGTGCGCCGCCGCTTGCGATCGACCACGGAAGGCGGTTGCCGTACAGCACGGCCAGTTCGCCGTTGTTGGCAAATTGGCGCAGTGCGTCGCGCAATCCTTTCTCCGACACTTCGACCGCGAGCAGAAATGTCGGTTCGCGGCGATCGGAGATGGCGGGGTCAGGATAAGGAACGCTGATGAACAGACGGTCCTTCCACATCAGGTACGGCGATTCGTACCGGTTCGTCGTGACGGCAAGCGCCCGGAACTGCTCCTTGTCAAAAGGCGCGATCGCATTGTCGTTGGACGATACGATACGGTCGAGCAACGGAATGAATACGCTTGCATTTTCAACAAAATTGCTGGACGTTTTGACCAGGTCCAGCTTGCGCTTCAAAGCGAGAATGGCGGACGTTTTCTGGATTTCCGACATGACGGGGACAGCCGTGCTGAGCATCACCAAATCGTCGTCGTTCACATAGGCCTGAACAAGCTTGATGATCCGTTCGAAATCGGATTCGATCAGGTTGTGGTACAACTCGACCTTCGCGTTCATGGAACGGACGATTTCCGTACGGACCGAATCCGAGCCGGATTCGTTCATGAACAAATTCAGCGTATAGAGCGGGACGAGGAGCGCAAGAAAGGTCAGCACGATTTTCGGAAAGATGGATTGGCGGGGGGATCGGGTCACGATTTTCATCACAATCGTTCCTCTCTACGAAAATGTTGCGCCGGAAGCCGGAAACGCCGGAACAGGAACATTCGCTCCCGCTCCCTCAAGTTCCTGCTCCCTTGTCTGATATGGCAAGCGCAAAAAAGAGGCTTCCCCCAGGCGATGCTCGATCGCTTGCGGGAAAGCCCCGTTTGATTGAAAGCCCCGGCGGACGAAATCCGCTTTATGGTTTCTCCGTACTGACCGGATCCGGCACATCCTTGAATTCCAGAACGCCCGTCTCCGTGCCGTGAAGCTCCAGCACGGCGACTTCGTTGTCTCCCCCGCGCAGCAATGGCGCAGGGACTACACGGCAGCCGACGTCAGCATCGACGCTTGCCGGCCAGCACCGCATCATTGCAACGACCGGACCATGCCGCCGTCGACCTGCAGTGTCGCCCCGGTTATATATGACGCCCGGTCCGATGCCAGAAACGCAACGGCTTCGGCGAATTCGGCAGGGTCCCCGTACCGCCCGGCCGGAATTCCCCGCAGGCTTTCCCGCTCGATCTCCTCGACGCTGCGCCCTTCCGCGTTCGCGCGATGACGGTCGAGCTCGGCGATCCGTTCGGTGGCGATTCGACCGGGCGCGGCATTGTTGATCCGGATGCCTGCGGGCGCCAGCTCGTCAGCCAGCGTTTTCGCAAGACCGACGACGGCTGCGCGATAGGCGTTGGACAGCACCAGATTGGGCATCGGCTGCTTCACCGAAACCGAGATGATATTGACGATGCTGCCTCCGCCGCCGTTCTTCATATGCGGCAGCGCTTCGCGGACGAACCGGACGACGCTCATAAAATTGAGCTCGTGCGCGCGCATCCAATCCTCGTCCCCGAACGAGGCGAACGTTCCTGCAGGCGGTCCGCCGGCGTTGTTGACCAGGATGTGCAGCCCCCCGCGCTCCTTGACCGTATCGGCCACGACGCGCCGGATGTCTTCCGCCTTTGATACGTCGCAGGCGTAAGCCAGCGGGCGTATGCCCGTCTCCTTTTCGATGGCCGCCGCGGCTTCCGCCACGTTCTTCTCCGACCGGCTCAGCATCGTGACGAGCGCGCCGCCCTGCGCAAGCCGTCTGGCCGTCGCATATCCGAGCCCGCGGCTCGACGCGCACACGATGGCGATTTTCCCTTTCAAACTATCGTCGACGATGGTCATTTCTCGCAAACCTCCTTCGCCGTAACGGCGGTTTCCGCTGTTCGTATCAGTTCCATCATTTAGGAAAGGACGGCGCTCGCGGCCGTCCTTTCCGTTCGCCCTATATGCGATTGTCTCATTCAGCCGGCGGCGGCGTCAAGCTTCGCCATAAACCCGGTTACGGTCCGTTCTCCCGCTGGCCGCCGCTTACTCGGGCAGCTTGTACGCATACAGCTTGTTGTCCTGCTGGATCGGCGCGTCGTTGCGGAAATAGAGCGTATCGCCGTCCCGCCTCACGAAGCGCAGCCAGTCGCCGAAATATGGCACGTCGTTCGTCTCGGCATATTCCTGATTCAGTTTGTCCAGCAGCTCTTTGTAGAGCAGCGTTTTGCCGCCCGTTTTGCGGTCGATCAGCATCAGCAGTCCGCGGTCGTTCGGCCGGATCAGCAAATATTCCGGTCCGACGCCTTCCACGAAATAGTCGTCCTCTTCGCCGCCCAGCTTGACGAGGTCGTACGATTCGGCGACGCGGCCGGTAACGTCGTCCACCAGCTCCAGCGTTCTGCCGTCGGTAACGATCAGCTGCCCGCCGCCGTTCGTCGCATTGTCGACAAATCGCCGGAAGTAGCCCGCTTCCGCCTCTCGGATCAGCTCGCCGTTCTTCAGGACAGCGGTATACACCCGGTACTGGATCATCGGCTCCCCATAATTCCGGGTGACGGTCAGATGAAGCAGCCCGCCCGGCGAATCGTAAAAGGCGAACTTGACCGCGCCGTATATCGTGTCGCCAAGATCGGCAAGCTTGCGGCTTTCCCCCGACTCCCCGGTCACATACAGCTCGCCGGTGGCGGTCACGACCGTAAAGGTAAGCCCGTTGTGCGTTTCGCTGCGGGCATGGTAGCCGCCGAGTCCCGAAGCGGTTACGGTTTGCGTCCGGGCATTCCATTTCACGTTATCCCCATCGAGCGCCTTGACGATAAATCTGACCGGCAGGTAGAGCTCGCCATTCAAGACGAATGGCTTGCCGCCGATTTCCGTATTTTTGCCGTCCAGCACCCCGCGGTCGCTGTTCACCCGAACGGCGAAACTTTTGTTCCAGCCGTCGAATTGGGCGCGCTGCTTCGAGACGTCCCAGGAGATCGCAAGTCCGGCCTCCGAGGCTATCGCTTTGGCGGCGATATACGATACGCCGCCGCGCGCGATAACCGTTCCGCTCGATTGGCCCCCGCCTTCCCACTCCAATTCGTATGACGGCTTCGCGGCCGCCGCACCGGCGGCGGACGGCAAGAGCAAAGCCGCGCCAATCGCAAGCCCGATCGCCAGTTTGTATCCTTTCATTCCCTGCTTCTCTCCCATAATGATTAGTCGAATGGATGATAGCCTGCCGCTTCGTAAATTCGTTCGGTCAATCGCACAACCTCGAGCGCGAAGCTTCCCGGAACCGCGATTTCGTGCCGGCCCAGAATCGCGTCGACGAAGCTTTTATCCTGATTCGTCGTCTGCTTCGGAAGCGTCGGAATCTCCGGTTCCTTTCCCCGGCGGCGCAGCGTAATGGAGCCGTCCACCATGAATATGGCACCCTGATCGCCGGCGAATATATACGATTCGTACCAGCAAGGCGAAAGCCCGACAATATTGAGTCCCGCCACGACGCCGCCTTCGAAGCGGATCGTCGTAAAGGAATCGATCTCGACCGGCGTTCCCTGCCGGCTATGAAACGCTTTCACTTCCTCCGGACGAAGCCCTGTCGTCCAAAGCAGCACATCGACGATATGGCTCCCCGAATCCATCAGCATGCCGCCGCCCGACAAGCTCGGATTTTGCCGCCACGTCCCCGTCGTGCCCTGGCTCCAGTCCTGATACAGCGTAGCGTTGACCGATGTCAGCCGGCCGATCGCTCCCTGTTCGATCGCTTGCTTGATATACAGAAACTCCGGCTGAAAATGCCGCTGATACGACACCTGAAGAACGCGCCCCGAAGCGTCCGCCGTTTCGAGCAGTGATTCCGCCTCCGCGGACGAGCAGGTCATCGGCTTCTCCACCAGCACATGAAGCCCTTTTTCCAGACAAGCTTTGGCCTGCTCGTAATGCTGGGTATGCGGAGAACAGATGACAACCGCATCAAGCTCCTCCCGCTCCAGCATTTCCGCGTAATCGCCGTATTGAGGGACGGAAGAAAGACCGAATGCGGACGTCCATCGACGGCGGCTTTCCTCACCCGGATCGGCGATTGCCGCAATCGTTGCTTCCTCCAGCTCCAGCAGTTGCCTCGTATGCCAATGCGAAATGCCGCCCGTTCCGATTAAACCGATTCGAACAGGATTCATGCGTCTCTTCCTTTCGAAAATAGATTTGGATTTTAAACGTTAACGTTCGAGCTTACGTTCGAAGCTGACTTGCCCACAGCACGAGCGCCGTCCGGTCCCGCTCGGCTCCGAGCGCCCGCAGCAGCCGGCCGGCGTCCGCTTCGGCAGCCGCTTCGCCGTCCCAAAGATGAACGGCGATTTTCGTCATTCGCTGCCGGCGCATAATCGTGCCAAGAATATGTTTCAGCGCCTGCAGCTTGGCCTCCTCTGCCATGCCGGTGCCATCGCCGGCCGCCGCGTCCATCGTATGAATCCGCCTGCCGTTGCCTTCGATCCAGAACAGCCAGCGATCGCCTTGCAGCACGATAAAATTGCCGGGCTTGCGCGCGAAATTCGGACCTTTCGCCTCCGGCCATTCGAACATAAGCCCGAACGGATTGGCCGGGTCGACGGCGGAAATGACGGTGACCGCGTCAGCCGCGGCGTCAGGCAGCGGCCGGCGCACAGCTTCGGCCATCTCCGGCGTCGTGAACTGGTAGGCGGGAATGCCTTTGACCAGCATACCGCGCGTGAGCGTTCCCCACTCCTCGAGCCGTTTCAATACCGGAAGCAGTACATCCCACGAATAGGGCGATACATGGTTCACCAACTCCTTGCTGATCATGCCGAACGCGCCAAGCAGATGATGGACCCACTGCACGGCGGACGTTTCAACGTCCGGGCCCGTCCCGCCGCCCCGAAGCGTTCCCGTCCAATACCAGCGGCCCTGTCCGGAGCCGGTTCTCGCCCATTGCTTCGCTTTCGTTTCCGCCTTAAGCCGCAGCGGCGCGAACTGGTCGTTCGACGCAAGCCCTTCCCATGCCAGCTCCATCAGCCCGGCCAGCGCTTCGGAAGGCGGCAGGTCCGCATCCCGGCTCAGCTTGGTCAGAAAGCTGGCTCCGCCCCGCTTCAGCTGCTCGAGCAGGCCGGGCCGGCTCGCGGACGCCGCGTCCGGCGGCGGAACGAACGGAGCGTAGAGCGGCGGGTCCGCATCCGACAGGAAGAAAGCGACGCGCCCTTCCTTCTCGCCTTCTTCCTTGCGGCCAAGCCACACGACTTCGCCGGACGCGCAGAGCAGGTCGAGGTCCTCCTTGCGGTAATCGTCGAGCCGGGCCGGAAAGACGACCGATTCCCAGGCCGACAGCGGCAAGTAGATGCCTTGCAGACGGCCGATCGTCTCGCGCAGACCGTCCGTGCCGCGAAGCCGCGTACCGTGCAGCGCATGCTGCAGCAGCGCGGCTTGCCCGCACCAGCGCATCGGCTCCGCGGGCGCTGCGCGCTTGCGCAGTTCGCCGATCGACAGCCTGACGATGCGCGAAGCGACGCTCGCGCTCGAGAAGAGCCGCTCGTCGCTGCGCTCGGCGAACGGCGCCCGCACGATCCGCTTCTCGGCCAGCAGCGTATCCGTCAGCCGTCTGGCCTCGTCATGCGACAGACGCGGGTAGCGTTCGCACAGCTCGGGCTCGGTGAACGACAGGCGGTGCTCGATGAAGCGGCCGATAATAAACCGCCGCGACGTCTCCGTCTCCGGAAATTCGCGGTACATCTCCCGCTCGTCGGCGCATATCCAGCGATACTCGCCCGTTCCGGCCGGATCGACAGGGACGATTCGTCCCGCCGCCTCCAACTCGCCCAGCCACTTCAGCGCTTCGTCCCCTGCGAGCCGCACAAGCTCCGCCGCGGACAGATCGCCCCTCCGCTTCAGCAGGTCGTACAGATCGTCCTTGTTCCGCGGCTCTCGATCCGGCGCGCTCAGCTTGCGCTCTTCCTCCGCCGCCACCTTCGGCAGAATGGAACCGCCGAACGGCTCGGCCCCGAACAATTGTCCGGTGAACGCCTTGCTGACGTTCATCAGCTGAAGCTGAACCGATTCGCTCAATCCGTCGCCTTCGTACAGCTGCATATTGGCGTAATCGGCTATAAACTGCTCGGCGAACGGCGACGGATAAGGCGTTTCGCGGATTTCCACCGCCATCCTGCCGTCCCTGACCGCTTGCAGCATCTCCGTCAAATGCTCCGTGTCCAAGTAATCGTACAGACATTCCTTTACCGCGTCCCGAAGATAAGGAAACCGGGCGGCATAAGGAAGCGCCGCTTTCAGCAGCTCTTCGCTGCGCAGCCGCATCTGCCACATCGGCGTGCGCTTGAAGCTTCGCGCCAGCAGAAGCGACGTCTCGGCGATGCGGCGGAACGCGACGGCCAGCAGCGGCGAGCCCGATACCGCTTCTCCGAGCAGCGGCGCAAGGCCGGACGGCGTAATACTCCATATCGCTTGCAGCCACGAAGCGTCCCATTCCGGCAGCACCAGCTCCAGGCCGTTATCCTTCGCATTGCCGTAGGGACGTCCGGACAGCAGCCGTTCCAGCCGCTTTTCGATCGCGAGCAGCCACGCCCGGTTGACGCGGCGGCCGAACGGATTATGGACGATCACATGCGTTCGTCCGGTCAAATCCTTGTAATGCTCGATGACGATCCGCCGGTCGGTAGGCAGCGCGCATACGCGATGCTGCTCGCGGACAAGCGCGATCAGCTTCTCCGCCGACAGGGCGTCCATGCCGTAATCGGCGGCCAGCCAGTCGGCGATCCGCCCGTCCGCTTCCGCCTTGTCCGGAGTTGGCGTCTCCAGTCCGAGCCGCTCCTCGAGCTCCCGCAGAAACGCGCCGATTTTCAAGCCGAGATCGTACGAACGGCTTCCCGCTTCGTTCCGCCAGAACGGAATTTCCCCGAACCGGTTGCCCGCTTCCGCCACATAGACGCGGTCGTTCTGAATGCCCCGGATCATCCACAGGCTGGAGCCGAGCTGGAAGACGTCGCCTGTCCGGCTCTCCTGCACGAATTCTTCATCGAGCTCTCCCAGGTGGGTGCGGCTCTCCGCATGATAGACCGGATATGCCGCGCTTTGCGGAATCGTCCCCGCGCCGGCGACGGCCGCCATCGGCGTGTTCGAACGACCCGCTATCGTCCCGGATTCACGGTCCCATGTCAGAAGCGGGCGGGCGAACGGATAAAATCCGCCGAGCACCTGCAGCATCTCCTCCAGCGTCTCGCGGGCAAATGTCCGATAGCTGTCGCTTCTCGTAATCAGGCGATGCAGCCGGCCGATCTCCCAAGATTCGACCGCCGCCATGGCGACCACCTGCTGCGACAGCACGTCGACCGCATTGCGCGGCACCCGGATTTCTTCGATGTCGCGTTCCCGGATCAGACGGGCAAGCACCGCAGCTTCCGGCAGTTGACCGCGCTGACGCGCAATGATGACGCCGCGGCTTGCGCCGCCGACGGCATGACCGGCCCGGCCGATCCGCTGAATGCCCGAGGCCGCGTCCGGCGGCGCGTCGATCTGAATGACGAGATCGACATGGCCGATATCGATGCCGAGCTCCAGCGACGATGTCGCGACGATGCAGCGCAGCTCGCCGGCCTTGAGCCGGCGTTCCACCTCATGCCGCCGTTCCCGCGATACGCTGCCATGGTGGGCGTGGGCGATCTCGTATCCCGCAAATTCGTTGAGCCGCAAGCAAAGCCGCTCGCACAGTCTGCGGCTGTTTACGAATATAATTACGGACTTGCTGCCGTGCATCAGCTGCATGACGCGCTCGAGCAGCGGAAGCCATACCGCATCCCGCGTCTGCATCGGCCGATTGAAATCCGGCATCGTCACGGTCGCCGACATCGACTTGCGCATCATGCTTTCCACAATCGTCACCGGGCGCGGCGCGTAGCCGATCGGATGCCGCAGCAGCTTGTCGCGTTGCGCTCCGATGGCATGCGCGCCTTCATCGTGCGTGCCTTCTTGCTGCGTGCCTGCTTGCTGCGCATCTGCGTCTTGTACGCCTTCTTGCTGCACTCCTTCGCGTTGCGCTTCCTCGTCTCGCGTACCTTCCGGCTGTGCGTTTTTGTGTTGCGCCCATCCGGCTGCCGTCCCGCTTGTCCGCGCATCGCGGCCCGCTTCTTCCCAGCCGCCGAGAAATCGGGCCACCCGTTCGAGCGGCTTCTGCGTCGCCGAAACGCCGATGCGCTGCAGCCTGCGGCCGGTCAGCTCCACCAGCCGCTCCATCGTCAGCGACAGATGGGCGCCCCGCTTGTCCGCGGCCAGTTCATGAATTTCGTCGACGATCAGCTGCTCCGCCGTGCGAAGCATGTCCCGCCCTTTCTCCGACGTCAGCAGAAGGTAAAGCGATTCCGGAGTCGTCACCAGCACGTCGGGCGGCCGCCGCAGCATGGAAGCGCGCTGGCTCGGTATCGTATCGCCGGTTCTGACCGCGCAGCGAACGCCCGGCCATGGTATGCCTTCCTGCGCCGCGAATGCGTCGATTTCTTCCGCGAAACGAATGAGATGGTGATGAATGTCGTTGTTCAGCGCTTTCAGCGGCGTCACATAAACGATCCGTACCCCATGCCTCCGCGTCTCCGGCTTGCCGTCCTTCGCCTTGACAAGACGGTCAAGGCACGGCAAAAACGCCGCCAGTGTCTTGCCGGAACCGGTAGGCGCCGCAATGAGCGTATGGCGGCCGGCTGCGATCGCTTCCCACGCCTGAAGCTGGACGTCGGTCGGTTGGCCGAACGACCTGGCGAACCATCCGGCCAAAGCGGGATGGAAGACGACGGAGCGCGGAGGCTGCATCTGCGGTCAACTCCTTTCGTTGCGGATCATGCCTTGCATGCTCCTACCATATTACACCAAAATAGCGGAGTCAATACGAGACCGTTCGCAAAAATGCGGCAACGACTTCAAACTTGCGACAAATCGGCCAAAAGTCGGGGAATCCGGGTATTCGGGCATACCACTTTTGGAGAAGAGAGGGGATGGACCTGCGATCAAGACCGCAAATAACGGCAAAAGGCCCGGACACAATCCGGACCTGTTGCCTATGCAGGAAGCTGGCATGCGACGACCGAAACCCGGCCTTGAGCAAAAACCGGCCACTTCGTCGCGGAATTGAACGCAGGTTCCTTATTGTATAGCCTGGGCCCGCCGTCCCGATACCAGCACCATCTACAGCACCATCTACAGCAAGCCGACCATGCGCAGGCCGTAACGAATGCCGTCGTCGTCGACGTCGCGCGTGACGTACTTTGCCGCCGCCTTGACCGAATCGATGGCGTTGCCCATCGCGATGCCGTTGCCGACATATTGGAGCATTTCGATATCGTTAAGCGCATCGCCGAACGCATACACATCTTCGCGCCGAACGCCCGCGTGGCGAATGAACGCTTCGATGCCGGCCGCTTTCGAGCCGCCGAGCGGCAGCACGTCGGTCGAAAACTGATGCCAGCGAATAAAGTCGAGCTCCCCTCGAAACGCATCCTTGTAAATGCCTTCCTCTCCATAGGTGCAGAAGAGCAAACATTGATAGATCTCTTGACCAATGTAAAATTCCGGGTCATGCTCCGGCAGCTTGACCTTCAGCTCCGTGATGCTTTTCTCAATCCGCTCATGGCCGTCCGTATTGCTTTTCATCGTTTCGCTGCTCATATACACGATCGGATGGCCGTTTCTGGCCGCTTCTTCGGTCAGTCGGTCGAGCAATTCGCGCTTGATCGGATTCGTCGCGACCACCTCGCCGCCGCGCACCACATATTGTCCGTTGTAGCTGACGAAAGAATCGATCCCCAGTTCGTCCCTGAGCCATTCGAACATGAACGGGCCGCGTCCGGTCGCGATCGCGACTTCATGACCCGCCCGCTTCAACTCGTTGATCGCCCGCTTCGTCGAGTCCGGAAGCCGTTTGTCATGATCGAGCAGCGTGCCGTCAATATCGAAAAAATCAGTTTCCCCGTCATGTCATCACCTGCTTGTCCGTTTTGGCCGCGGATAACGCGCGTGCCATTGTACCGATTATATCGGGTGAATGAGCGCGGGGCAACCGCCGAATCGCAAAGCCGGACGGAACCGCCGCATTGGAAACGGTTCCGTTTCGTCTAACCGGGGACCAAACCGTTCCACGTTCCAATAAGGAAGACCCTCTTCTGCGTTCGAACGCGCCCTACAGCTCCAGACTGCGCCTGCGGAACTCGGTCGGCGTGAGCCCCGTCGCCTGCTTGAAGCTGCGGCAAAATAATGTACGCTGCCGTACCCGACCGCCTGCGAAACCGCTTCGACCTGGAGCCCTTCCATGAGCAGCCGCTTCGCTTTGCGCAGGCGTTCCGCCACGACGAACGCTTTCGGCCCGCATCCCATGCATTCGCCGAACAAGGCGGCAAAGTAGGTCGGATGATAGCCGCACAGCTCCGCCATCCGTTCGGACGTCCAATCCTCTTCCGGGCGGCGGCGAACCGCCTCGAGCGCGGGGATGATTTTCTGATGATTGGCGGACAAATAACGCTCGTTCATCCGCTGCCGGATCAGCGCCGCCAGCAGTTGCATCAGCAGCGCCCTCAGCGTCCACGCATGGCCGGGTTCCTCGACGCGGAACTCTTTCACAATATGCAAAAACAGCGGCTCCAGCTGCGGCACATGCGACACCACCGGCATGGCCACCTCGCCGTACCCGTCCACATCGACTGCGTATACGACCGGCTCGATCCGCAGGTCGGTCGGCAGCACATTTTTCAGCCGGTCGTACGGGGGCACCGGCACCGGGCTCGGCTCGTCCCAGGCGAAGTGAAGGCTGGAAAAGGTTGGCGGCTCATGCTTGTCGGCCGCGATCCGGTGCGGGCTGTCCGCTCCGTAAAACGCACAATCGCCCGCTCGCAGCGGATATTTGAGGCCGCCCATCTCGAGGACGGCCCGCCCGGCAAACACATAAAACAGCTGGCAGTCCCCGATCGTTCGCGGTCCCCACTGCTGTCCCGGCTCGGCATCGATTTTGTTGGCAAAATTGACGGTCGGACGCAGCCCGTTCAAGCTTCCCAGACGGATTTCCCTCGACATGCGGCCATTCCCCCTCTTCGCACATGTTCGCAACAATCTGTGAAAAATGCAATCTATCTTGCCGATTCTGTAACGAAATGCGGTCCGTTCCCTGCTATGCTGAATGCAGAAACCATTCCAAAACAAAGAAAGGTGATCGAGCATGCTAACGCAAGAGCAGATTCGCGAATTTGACGAGAACGGTTTCATCAAAGGCGACATCGTGTTAAGCGACGAGGAAGTCGACAAGCTGCGCGAGGAGCTGGATCTCGTCATGAACGGCAAATCGGTCAAAAACCGGTGCTGAACCGGAACCTGCTGGACGGAAACAGCGAATACGGCATGTCGATGTCCAAGCGCGAGACGGTCGTTCAAATCGTCAACATCTGGATGGCGAGCGACGTCTTCTTCCAGCACGCGGCCAATCCGAAGCTGTGCGAGGAGGTCGCCCAGCTGTGCCGTACCGACACGCTCCGCATCTGGCACGATCAGATCCAATACAAGCCCCCGGTGACCGGAGGACCGACGGCGTGGCACCAGGACCATCCCGCATGGCCGATCATTCAGCCCGCCGATCTCGTCAGCGCCTGGGTGGCGCTCGATGACGCGACGATCGAGAACGGCTGCATGTGGATGGTGCCCGGAAGCCACAAATGGGGCAATCACCAGGCCGATCTGACGAGCGACGAGAACTTCATGCCCGTGCACAAACGTCCGGAACGTCTGCCGAGCGGCGCGGTCATCAAGGCGGTGCCGTTCGAGATCAAGAAAGGCCAGGTCGGCTATCATCATTGCATGACGTGGCACGGCAGCCCGCATAACCGTTCCGCGCGGAAGCGCCGCGCCATCGCCGTCCATTACATGCCAGGCCATACCCGCTTCGAGCCGACCGGCCGCCACCCGATGGAAGCGCATATCGAAGTGAAGCCGGGCGAGATTTTGACCGGCGCCGGATTCCCGGTCGTCTACAACCGCAATCTCGAAGTCCGTTCCTCTTAACCCGCCGTTCCAACGGATCGACGCCGGTCAGCCCGCAAGCCGACCGGCGTCGGTCCGTTTCGGCCGCAAGCCGGCCGGTGCGGCCACAGCTTGCGGCCGATCGCTCAACTCCCGTGCGCGCGGTATTTGCCCGGCGAGCAGCCGACATACCGGCGAAACAGGTGGCTGAAAAACGCCGGATCGTCGTACCCGACCTTGTGGGCCACATGAATCACCTTCTCGTCGCTCTCCTTCAACATTTGCTTGGCATGCTCGATGCGAATCTGGTGAATGCGCTCGATGACGGTGATCGCCATTTCCTGTTTGAAGATGCGGTTCAACTGCCTCGTGCTGATATTGAACAGCGTGCTCAGATGATTGATATTCAGCTTCTCGTCGTAATGCCGCTCCAGAAATCCGTTGATCCGCCGGACGAGCATATGGTGCGACGAGCGCTTCGTCGATTCCCTGCCTTCGTTCAGACTTTCCTTGTACACGCGGGACAGCAGAATAAACAGATCGACCAGCTTCAGGCGAATGACCGTCCGGTAGCCGGATTTTTCGCCTGCCACTCATCCAGCATTCCCTGCAGCAGCCGCAGCACGTCCGCCGTCTCCCGCTCGCGAAGCTGCAGCTTGTGGTAGAACCGCTCCGAGTGGCTCATAAACGGCTGCACGTAGAAATAATCCATCGAATCGTCCACGCCAAGCTCCCGAAGACAGCTGTTATGGATAAGATCGGGCTGGAACAGGCAATTGATAATTTCAATTTCCTTGCCCTTCTCGATCCGGAACGTATGCGCTTCGTTCGGATTGATAATGAACACATCGCCGGCGCACAGCGGATAGCAGTCGCCCTCGAAGCAATGCTCCGCCTCGCCTCTGACGACGTATACGAGCTCGACGAAATCGTGGCTGTGCATATTCGGCACGTTCCGGTCGTTGTGCGTGCATTGAATGATATAAAAAGGAAAACGGTACTCCCGCAAAAAATCGTTTAGCGCAAGACGTTCTTCCATCATCTTCCCTCCCTGTTTCATCCGCTGAAAGCGGTCTGATCTCATCCAAGAGGAAAACGGCTTTACATCTATGCGATTTACCGACTTTTGTCGGCCTGCAGCACCCGATCCCGAATCGCACAAAAATTATCGATGTTTACATATTCCAGTATAAACGGAACCCCTTCCGTATGGCTATGATAGAGGTCGAGAAAACGGCTCCAGTCGATGTCGCCGTCGCCTACCGCCCGGCCGTAGGCGTCGTTTACTTTGCGGTCCTTGCCGTGAAAATAGGCGATATGGGGGGCCAAATAGCGGAACATGTCGTCCTCCGAGCTGTTGGCGATCAGGTTCGCCGGATCAAGCAGCACCTTCAAGCGCCGCGAGCCGACCTGCGCGATCAAATCGGCCATCCGCTTCGCGCTCGGCACGACATCGAGCGCGCAAGGCTCCAAAGCCAAATCGACGCCGTAACCCTCGGCCAGCGCCGTCAACCGGCGGAGGCTGTCCGCAAGTCTGGCGAAGCGGCTTTCGTAGAGCTCGGCGATAATGCCCCTGCTGCCGTGAACGAAGCCGCATTCGGTCGCCACACACGGAATGCCGTTCAGCGCCGCAAGCTCCATATGCCGCTCGAAGTAGGCGATATTCCGTTCGAGCTCCACGTCGTCCGGTTCGATCAAATTCGTAAACACGCCGAGCGCCGCCACCTCGATGCCGTGACGCCGGTACGTCTCGACAATCCGGCGGCTTTCGCCGTCCGTCATCCCCGACAAATCCGAACGTCCGTTATATACCCAATATTTCGAATCGGTTTGCGAGAAACAGAGCTCCGTCCATCTGAACCCGTTCGCCGCAAGCAGACCGGCCGCTTCCTCGTTGGTCAGCTGCGGGAAACTTCTTGATACGACGCCAATATCCATTCGCTTACGCACCATCCTTTCGCTCTTCGCTTGCCGATGCCGTTCCGGCTTTGCCGGCGGCTCTGCCGCGAGCCGTCAGCAGGGCGGCGAAGATCATCGCTTCCGCCGCCATCATGAAGGCGGTCCGCACGCTCATATCCGTTCCGCCTATCGCGTACAAGAGCAGCTGCGCCGCGAGGAGCGCCGCCGTCATCGCCGCGGTCAGCCTCCGGAAGGAAGCGCCCATCCGGCCCTTCATCCCCTGCTTGTAAAGCATGTATTGGTATACGAATACAAGCGCCAGCCATACGAATCCGAAAAATACGAACGAAAACTGGTCGTATGCCTGCCAGGCCCATGCGCTTACCTCGAAGACGATCAGCGCGTGCAGCACGAGCGAGCGCAGCGTAAACCAGATAGCCAGCCCGATTCCCGCCGGCACGATGACGAGCAGCCACGACAGAATCGCCGCGCGCGCCTTGCGTCTTTCCTTCTCGATCAGCGCGTCCATGGCCCTATTCATCCTTTCCCCGCCAACTTCGCCTGCCGCAAACGCTCGATCAGCTGCCGGCGCGTCTCCTCGCCGTCAACCAGCCTCGTCCTGCGGACATAAGCCGCCAGACGGTCAAGCTCGCGCTCGATTCGGCCCGCCGGCATCGTATCCAGCCAATCCGCAGGCGGCGCTCCGGTTCGCATAATCGTATCGAGCGCTTCGTGCCGTTTGCCGATCGTCCGCTTCATGACCGTCTGCGCGAGCCAGACGCCGCCCAGCATGATCAGAACGATCGATACGGCAAAGACGAGCATGGCGGCCAAGATCAGGCTCATATCGCCGCCCCCTGCAATTCGAGCTCGTCGGTGCGGTGGCAGGCGACATAATGGTCATCTCCGACCGCCCGCCAGGGCGGCTTTTCCATCCGGCATATATCCGTCGCATACGGGCAGCGCGGATGAAAGTAGCAGCCGGAAGGCGGATTCGCCGGGTTGGCCACCTCGCCGCTCAGAATGATGCGCTCCGCCTTGCGCCGCGGATCGGGCAACGGCTTGGCCGAGAGCAGCGCTTCGGTGTACGGATGACGGGGTCTGGCGAACAGTTGTCCGGTTCGCGCAGTTTCCACCATCCGTCCGACATACATGACGCCGACACGGTCGGAAATATGCTGAATGACCCCGAGATCATGGGAGATGAACAGGTAGCTGAGACCGAGCTTTCGCTGCAAATCCTGCAGCAAATTCAAAATTTGCGCCTGCACGCTGACATCGAGCGCGCTCACCGCCTCGTCGCAGACGATAAAGCGCGGGTTCGTCGCGAGCGCCCGGGCGATGCCGATGCGCTGCCGCTGGCCGCCGCTGAAGGCGTGCGGATAGCGCTCGAGATGCCGGCTGTCGAGTCCGACCATCTCCATCAGCTCCCGCACCCGCTCCTTCAGCTTCTCGCCGCCGGCCAGCTTGTTGCATACAAGCGGTTCGCCGACGATGCCCAGCACCGTCATCCGCGGGTTAAGCGACGAATACGGGTCCTGGAAAATAAGCTGAATATCCCGCCGGAACGCCCGCAGCCGGCGGCTGTCGAGCGTATTCAGATCGACCATGTTGCCTGTCCGGTCCCGGAAGTGCGTCTTTCCGTCCGACGGCTCGATCGCGCGCAGAATGCAGCGGCCGAGCGTCGTCTTGCCGCAGCCGGACTCGCCGACCAGCCCGAACGTCTCGCCCTCCCGAATATAGAAGTGCACATCGTCCACCGCTTTGACCGATCCGGCCGTCCGCTTGAAAAACCTTTTTGATCGGGAAATATTTTTCATGCCGGTAACTTCGAGAATGATCTGCTTCGCTTCGCTCATGCCAGCGCCTCCTTCAAACTTGTTCGGCCTTTACGCAGCGGACGCGATGCCCGCGGGCGATCTCCCGCAGCGGGATGTCGCCGGCGTTGCACACGCCGTCCTCGGCAAGCGGACAACGGGAATAAAAGCCGCAGCCCGGCGGCAAATTCATCGGAAACGGCACCGTCCCTTCGATCGATTCCAGTCTGTCCCGCCTTGCCACCGAAGGGATCGAGTTGAGCAGTGCCTTCGTATACGGATGCTTCGGCCCGTAAAACAGCGTGTCGACGTCCGTATACTCGACGACTTTGCCGAGATACATGACGGCCACCTCATCCGACATTTCCGCAATCACGCCCAGATCGTGCGTGATAAAAATGACCGAGGTGCCGGTATGGTCCCGCAGCTCGTTGATCAGCTGCAGCACCTGCGCCTGCACCGTAACATCGAGCGCGGTCGTCGGCTCGTCGGCGATCAGAATGGAAGGCTCGCAGGAGAGCGCCATTGCGATCATCGCGCGCTGGCGCATGCCGCCGGAGAGCTGGTGCGGGTATTCGTCCATCCGCTGTTCCGGGTTGGACATGCCGACCTTGCGCAGCGTCTCCAGCGCGATGTCGTACGCTTCCTTCCTGTTCGCGGTTTTGTGCAGCAGAATCGCTTCCATAATCTGATCGCCGATCGTATGAATCGGCGAGAACGCCTTCATCGGCTCCTGGAATATCATCGCGATTTCGCCGCCGCGAATGCTCCGGATCGTCCGGCCTTTGCCGTCCAGTCCGACAAGATCGACCGGATCGCCGTCCGGAATGTCGATCCCGTCGATTTTGCTCCGGTCGCTCGGATAGAGCAGAATTTCCCCTTCCACCTTGCCGGAAGCCGGCACGATGCGCAGCAGTGCCTGCGATGTGACGCTTTTGCCGCACCCGCTCTCGCCGACGATACCGAGCGTCCGGCCGCGGCGAATGGTCAGATCGACCCCGTCAACCGCTTTCAGCAAGCCTTCGTCCAGTTGAAAATGCACCTTCAAGTTTTTCACTTCCATGACGGCATCTTCCCGGCCGGACGCCGGCTTCACAAATTCCTCTCTCGCCCGAACAGTCACGCCGCTCCCCTCCTATTTGTAAGGATCGGCCGCGTCGCGCAGGCCGTCGCCGAGAAAATTGAACATGAGTACCGTCAGCACGATGAAAAACGCCGGCCAGAGCAGCCACGGATGATGGGCAAGCGTCTCCAGATTTTGCGCATCCTTCAGCAGCACGCCCCAGCTGACGACGGGCGCCTGCAAGCCGAGGCCGAGAAAGCTGAGCGACGTTTCGCCGAGAATGGTGCCCGGAATCGCCAACGTCGTATTGACGATGATGTAGCTGGCGAACGAGGGGAGCAGATGTTTGCGGATGATGCGTATATCGCTCGCTCCCGCAAGACGCGCCGCCATCGTGAAGTCCTCTTCGCGCAGCGACAATATTTTGCCGCGGACGACGCGCGCCAGCCCGGTCCAGCCGATAATGGAGAAGATGACGATCATCCCCATGTAGATGTCGAGCGCGGACCAGCTTCGCGGCAGTGCTGCCGCAAGCGCCATCCAGAGCGGGATCGTCGGCAGGCAGATCAGGAGGTCGATCGCGCGCTGGATGACCGTATCCGTCACGCCGCCGAGATAGCCCGATATGCCGCCGAGCAGCAGGCCGAGCACCAGCGTCAGAATAATGCCGAGTATGCCGAACGACAGCGATACTCTGGCGCCGTACAAAATACGGGTGAACAGGTCCCGCCCCAGATCGTCGGTGCCCATCAGAAAGAGCGGAGCGCCCGCTTCCTTCGTCCCGAACAGGTGAATGTCCGTCTTGAATATCCCCCACAGCTTGTAAGGCTCGCCTCTGACGAAGAAGTGGATCGGATATTTCTTCGACGTGTCGGCCTGGAACGTGCGGCGGAACGTCTTCGTATCCACCTCCATTTTCATGTCGTATACGAACGGCCTGAAGGAGAAGCCGCTCTCCTTGTCGTAAAACCGGACCGTTTGCGGAGGCGCGTTTTTGTACTCGGTAAACCGCTGCGCCGGCAGCGTCGGCGCCAAAAATTCGCAGAACGCGGCCGTCAGATACATCAGCAGCAAAATGACGGCGGAAGCCATCGCCAGCTTGTGCTTGCGGAATTTCCACCACATCAGCTGCCATTGGGACGCCACTTCGTACGCCCCTTGCTCGTCCCTGCGCCTGCGGCTGCGCCGGCTTATCCCGATGCCGCGCTTGTCCGTCTTTTCCAGCACCGTGCTCATTCCGCCACCCCCCGAACCGGATGCGCGGATCGAGCCATGCCAGCAATATATCGGATAACAGCGTCCCGATGACGGTCAATACGCTCAGGATGAGCAGGAAGCTTCCGGCCAGATACATATCCTGGAACATGAGCGCCTTCAAGAGCATCGGGCCCGTCGTCGGCGTATTCAGAACGATCGAGACGATCGCTTCCCCGGAAATCAGCGCCGGCAGCGTCCACCCGATCGTGCTGATAAGCGGATTGATCGCCATGCGGACCGGATATTTGAACAGAAGCTTGCGTTCCTCCACCCCTTTGGCGCGCGCCGTAATGACGTACTGCTTGGAGAGCTCGTCGAGCAGCATGCCGCGCATGACGCGGATCAGGCTGGCCGTCCCCGACAAGCCGATAATGACGACCGGCAGCACAAGGCGGGGCAGCATATTGAGCACCTTGTCGATGCTCCACGGCGCATCCTGGAATTCGGGCGAGAACAGACCGGTCATCGACACCCCGGTATTGACGAAGACGATGTAGACGAGCACGAGAGCGATCAGAAATCCCGGCACCGCAAGGCCGATAAAGCCGATAAACGTAAACACGTAGTCTAGAATCGAATACTGGTGCGTTGCGGAATAGATGCCGATCGGAATGGCGACCGCCCAGACGAAAATAAGGGAGATGACCGAAATGATGATCGTCAGCAGCAGCCTATCGCCGATTACTTCGGAAACCGGCTGATTCCATTGGAACGATCGACCGAGGTCACCGTGCAGCACAATGTTTTTGATCCAGAGAAGATATTGCATATACATCGGCTGGTCCAGGCCGTATTGGGCTTTCAGGCTAAGAATGGCGCTTTCGCTCACATCGTTGCCGGACAATTCCAGCTGCTGGATGTAGGTGCTGAGAAAGTCGCCGGGCGGAAGCTGGATGATGACGAAAACGATCACGCTGATGGCAAGCAGCAGCGGTATAAGCTGCAGCACACGGTATGCGATATAGTTAAGCATCCGAACCCTCCTTCGTCATTCTGCGCACGGACGGCGGTTTCGCCGATCTGTCAGACGCCGGTCCGCCGAATCGGCGCTATTGCGGCGAATGCCCGCCGCGATGTGCGGCGGCTGCCGGCGCACAGGTTTCAACCGGCTCCGCCTAAGCGGCCGCCATCGGGGCGCAGGCGAGGGCCGGATCGCGCGGCGATCCCGGCCCCTGTCCGAATGATCTGCGTCAATCCGCGAAGAAAAACTGCTCGCCGCTGAAGTTCGTCGCAATGGCGAACCCTTCCTCGCCCGGGATGTTGCGAAGTTTCTCGTTCACGATCAGCGGCTGCTTCACGTCTCCGATATGGACGAAATAGAACAGCTCTTCGCCCATCTTCTGCTTTACCTGCTCGATGATCGCCTGGGCGTCGGTCGGATTGGCGATCGCTGCCTGATCGATCAGATCGTACAGCTCCTGCACGTTCGCCGGCGGCTTCTCGCCCTTCTTGCCGCCCGAGCTGTGATACATTTCCCAGAGCGTGCCCCAGTAGCCTTGCCCCCAATCGCTCATATACCAGAGCGGCGTATGCGTCCAGATCATCGTCGCCTTCAATTCGTTCGCTTCGCGGCGCTTGCCCCACAGCGTAGAGTCGATCACCTTCATCGTGACATCCAGTCCGAGCTGCTTCCACATCTCCGATACCAGTTCGGTAAGTGGGACAATGTCCGGCGCCTGCGCGCCGACTTCGAACGGGATCGTAAACTTCTTGCCGTCGGGACCGACGCGGAAGCCGTCGCTTCCTTTTGTCATACCCATGTCGTCGAGCAGCTTGTTCGCAGCTTCGAGATCGAAGGCGGAATCCTGGAATTTCGACGGGACGGCGAAGCCGTAATAGATCGCATCGATGATTTCGTCGCGGTTGAGCGCCATATTGAGCGCCTGGCGGAATCGGACGTCCTGCGTCACTTTCCGCCACGTCTCATCTTTGTGGGTCAGATTGAGGAAAATATCCGTCGGCGTGACGTGCATGTTGGCAAGCAGCGCCTTGTAGCCGTTTTTCTCGTTTTCCCTGTACAGCGGCATTTTGACGAGCGCCGCCGATTCGCGGGAAAAGTCTACTTCGCCGGAGATCGTTTTGAGCGTCACCATTTCGATGTCCTGCACGAGCGTGCTTTGAATGCTGTCGATATACGGCAGCTGGTTGCCGGCCGAATCGATTTTGAAATAGTACGGGTTTCGTTCGAAGGTCGCGGTCGTCTGGGTCGATTTCACAATCATCCACGGGGTCAGCACCGGGAAACCGATCGCTTTCTTGTTGGTCAGCTCGGTGTTGATGATATCTTTGTCGTTAAAGAGGTTGACCCACTCGCCCTTTTTGAAGCCGGCTTTCCGGATTTCGGGCTCCAGTTGTTCAAGCGGCGTATATTTGACGTGGAACTTCTTGAGGTAGTGGGCCGGGCGGATAAATTGCTGGTATCCTCTCCAGCCTTGAATAGCGAGTCCGATAAGCAGCCCTCCGTACGGCTCGCCAAACGATATTTTGAACGTATATTCGTCGACCAGTTCGAACTTCATCGGCGTTCCGGTCGCCTTGCCTCCGGAGTGGAGATAGGCCGGGAAGATCGGCGTCAACTCCTTGTTGAACAGAATGTCCTCGATGGTGAAACGGACATCCTCCGTCGTGACCGGCTCGCCGTCGGACCATTTGAGCCCTTTACGCATTTTGAACGTGAATACCTTCTCATCTTCGCTCATTTCGTAGCCTTCCAGCACATTGCCGGTAATTTCTTCGCCCAGAATGCCGGGCGTGTTGAGCAGCGGCTCGTTGTTCATGACGAAGACGTCGGCGTCCCAGTCGATGACCGAGGTGACAGTGCGCAGCGTGCCGCCGTATCGGCCAATCTCGTAGTTCAGCATCGATGCCGGCATTTCATTCGTCAGCTTCGGCACTTCCGGCAGACGGTCCTTGACCGGCGGCAAATCTTTGCCTTCGAGCGATGGCGACTGCTGAAATTCCGTAATCGTCGACACGTCGACGACGGGCGCAGGTTCGCCCTTGTCGCCGCCATCCTCCCCTTTGCTGCCTTCCGTCTCTCCGGCAGCGCCGTTGTCGGCCGATCGTTCCGCGTCCTGCGGCGCAGGCGAACCGCTGCAACCGGCCAATGCGGTAGTCACGGCGAGTGCGAGGACCAGCACCCACGCAATGGTTATCGTGCTCCTTTTTTCACATGCATCCCCCTTCATTAAAATGTTTGTTCCCGGGAAACACCATTTCACATCTGCTAGCTGCGATCACGATGCCCGTGCTTGGTTCGGTCACGATGTCCGTGTTTGTTTCGGCCACTATGACGGTGCTTGCTGCGATCACTTTGTCCGTGCTTGCTTCGGTAACTATGCCGCTTCGCATCCCGGCCCATCCCGCGGATGAATACGGCGGTACGTCCCGGTACAGCATGTTGTGCGCATGCCAACACTCCTTTCCCGGCAAAATGGATGACGCGAATGAACGCTCTGCTTCTCAAATCGGAACCGGTGTGCTGCCACTGAACCGGAACAGGTCAGGTTATCAGATGACAGGATCGGACAAAATTCGGGAAAACGCTTGCAACAGCGGATGCCGGCTTACAGCTTCTCCCCGCGAAGCAGCTGGCCTTCCAGCCAATGTCCGGCAACGAGACCGTCGCCGGTGCGCCTGAGCTCGCCAAGCAGCTCCCGCCTCAGCGCGCTGAGGATCTTCCCGCAACCGGGACCGGCGATCCGGTTTTCCCTCTCGTGAGGGTCATTTTGCAGATCGTACAGCTCGTCGGTATCGGTCGGGTTCCAGATATATTTCCAATCCGCCGTACGGATCATCCGCTGTGCGAACAGGCCGAACTGCTGCCCGTTGGATGTCGATACGGCGAATGACCGCCAATCGTCCGGCACCTCGCCTTCGAGCAGCGGCCGCATGGAGCGTCCGTGCAAATGGGGCGGCAGCGGCAAGCCCAGCAGATCGAGCAGCGTCGGCGGCAGATCGAGATGGTTGTAGACGAAGGCGCCGCATACCGTTCCGTGCTTCGCGACGCCCGGCCAGCGGATGGCAAGCGGTACGCGGACGACATCGTCGTAGAGCACGTAATGCTTATCCATCATGCCGTGGCCGCCGCACATATCCCCGTGATCGGACGTGTACACGACGACGGTATTGTCTTCTTCGCCCGCGTCCAGCAGCAGACCGACAGCGTCGTCCATCTGGCTGACGATGCCGTAATACCGCGCGACGACGGCGCCCATTCGTCCCAGCCGGCGTGCTGCACTCCCCAATTGACAAGCTGCTGCCGCTGAATATACGGCTTGCCCGACAGCGTGTCGCCGAAGCTCCCCCATGGCGGGACATCGGCCGGATTGTACTGGCTGGCGAACGGCTCGGACGGGCGGCACGGCAGATGGGGCTCCGCGAAATTGACCCTCAGATGCCAGGGACCGTCCGCCCCCGACAGCTCGCGCAGCATCCGGCGCGCCCGGTCCGCCAGCCAATGGGTGCGGGAATCGGCAAGCGGTACCGGGTCCGTCTCGCCGCGCCAGCCGCCTTCGAGCCGGATATCCGGGTGCCTCAGCCGCCGGTATGCCGCATATTCCCGCTCGGCATCGACATAGCGGCCGTAGCCGAACGCGGTCGGATCGGCGTCCGGATGGACGTCCCATTTGCCGATATAAGCGGTGGCGTATCCGGCTTGCTGCAGGTCCCGCGCCCACGAATACGCATCCGGGGCCAGACTTCCGACCGGCAGCCCAAGACCGGCATTCCAGAGGGCGCCGAAGCTTTCCGGACGGCGTCCGCAGACGAAAGATTGTCTGGCCGGACCGCATACCGGAATCGGCGTATAGGCGTTGGCGAACCAGACGCCTTCTTCCGCCAGTCGGTCGATGTTCGGCGTTCGCACCGGATACCGGCCGCTTGCGCCCGTGCAATCGTAACGATGCTGATCGCTCATGATGACCAGCACATTCGGCCGCCGCGTCATGCGCCTTTACCCCCTTTCATCCGCGACCGCTCCATCGCCTCGTCAAACCGCTCCCGCGCCGGATTGTTCCACCAATCCTCCCACGTGAAGCCGAACTGCCCCAGAATCGTCTGAAGGCGCTTGCGAAACGGCAGACCGGCTTCCAGTTGCGCAAGCATCGGATCGCGTCGGCCCGCCAGCTTGCCGGCCACCCAGTCGTTCAGCTGCCGTTCCAACCGGTCGGCAAGGGCCGGCATCGTTTCAGCCAGATTGACCGTCTCGTCCGGATCGGCTTCGAGATGATACAGCTCCCGGGGCGGACGCTTGAACGGGCCGGGATCGTACGTCACGATCAGCTTATAGGAGCCGTCGGTTATGCCGCGGGCCGCCTGCCAGGCGCACTCGCTCAAATAAATCGTATCGTGCGCGCCGGAAGCTTCGCCCCGGATAGCCGGCCACAGGCTGCGGCCGTCCAGCCCGTCCGGAACCGGCAGCCCCGCTGCCTCCAGCAGCGTCGGCATCATATCGACCTGCTGCACGAGTCCGCTCACGCTTCTGCCGGCCGGTATCCGTCCCGGCCAACGCATAATGAGCGGGACGCGGACCGTATGCTCGTAGAGACCGCAATGATCCCAAAAAATGTCGTGCTCGGTCAGGCTTTCGCCGTGGTCGCCGAACAGCACAAGCAGCGTATCATCCCGGATGCCGAGCCGCTCCAGCGTCTCGTCCAGCTCCTGCAGCAAATCGTCGAGATAGCGGATTTCCGCGTCGTACAGCGCGTTGATATATTCGGCGTCGGTGACGGGACCCAGTAGGTCGTAATGATGGTATTTGAAAAACGGATAGGCGCCGTTGTTGTACGCCCGCTCCATACTCCGGTTGGCCGGATCGCGCGGTCGCGACCCGCGTCGTAGAAACGGGACACATACTTCTCCGGAGGCAGGTAAGGCGTATGCGGATCCCAATAATGCAGGAAGAGAAAAAATCTTCGTCGGCGTGCTCGTTCAGCCACGCCTTCGCCAGGTCGTTGACCGTACGACCGTCGATCCAGCGCTGGCGGCCGGACGAATTGATATAGTAGCGATAGCCGCGGGCGAACCATTCCTTCAACTGGTACAGGTTGTCGATCGCCGCCGTCGTCAAGCCTGCGCCGAACAGCATGGCGGGCAGCCAACCGACCGAGCGGGGCAGGCTCGTCAGCTCGGAGCCGTGTGCGACGACGCCGGTCGTCAAGCCGGCCTTTCCGGTAAAAATGCCGGTATGCGCCACCTCCGTCGGAATGTCGGCGGCGTATGCCCGCTCGAACAGCACCCCTTGCGAGGCGATCCGGTCCAGATAGGGGCTGGTCGGCTTGCCGTACCCGTAAGCGCCGAGCCGGCTGGCGCGCAAGGTGTCCAGCGAGACGAAGACGATTTTCACACGCATCCCTCCACATGGGCCGGCAACCATCCATGGACTCTCAGAAAGTCGAGGACGGTCCGGGCGTTGTCTGCGACCGAAAAATCCTGCGTACGAATGACGACGTCCGGCGATTCCGGGACGTCATACGGATCGGAAATTCCGGTGAAGCGCTCGATCTCGTTTTTCTCGCCTTGGCGTACAGCCCTTTCGCGTCGCGCCGTTCGCATTCCTCCAGAGGGCATTCGACATACACTTCGATATAACGGCGGCCGATGGCCGACCTTGCATGCTCCCGCATTTCGCGATACGGAGTAATGGCCGAGACGAGCGCGACGACGCCGTTGCGGGCGAGCAGTTCGGCGACGAATGCCACTCTTCTGATATTCTCCAGACGGCCTTCGCGGCTGAAGCCGAGATCTTTGCAAATCGTCTTGCGCAGCTCGTCGCCGTCGAGCAGCTCCGCGCGGACGCCGGCGCCGCGCAGCAAGCCGAGCAATTCGCTCGCCGTCGTCGTTTGCCGGAGCCCGACAGGCCCGTAAACCATACGACACATCCATCCATTCTTCCTATTCCTCTCCCTCCGGCGTGTCGTCGCCGACTTCGTCCACGCGCACCGGCGAGCCGTTCTCCCGGTGGGACAGAATCGCCGCTTCAATGATGCGCTGCACCGCCAGCGCGTCCGCTCCCGAGCCGGCGATCCGATCAGGGGGAACGTCATCCTTGATCTCCTGCACGAAAGCGTTAAGCCGGTAGCGGAACGTGTCATGGAACCCGCGGCGCCCGACATGATGGAGTTGCGGAAAACCCGCAGCTCCTCGCGATCCTTCGGATAAAAAGTCAGCCGCTCGTACACGTTGTCGAGCACGAATCGCCCGCCCGTTCCGGCCGCTTCGCAATGCTCGATCGGATGCCCGCCGAACATGTCGTAGCTTCCGGTCAGATGGCCGACGGCGCCCGACGCAAATTCGAGATTGATCGAGGCCGTCGACCAGACGCTGCGCCCCGGCGCCCGCGTCAAAAACGACTGCACCCGCGATACATCTCCGCCGAAATAACGGAGCACATCGAACGAGTGCGGATGCAGCGCGCGCAAATGGATCCAGGGCGTCGACTCGTTCGGATTGCCGATCGTAAGCCTCATATTCAGGAACAGCAGGGTGCCCAGATCTCCCTTGTCGATCCACGACTTCGCCTTGAGCGCGGCCGGCACGAAGCGATGGTTCAAATTGCAGGCAAGCCGTACCCCTTTGCGCCCGGCCGCTTCCACCATTTCCTTCGCCTCGCGCAGCCGGTTGGAAATCGGCTTCTCGATCAGGACGTCCTTGCCGGCCTCGATCGCCTGCAGCGCCGGCTCCCGATGATGGGAGCCGTTCTCCAGCCCGCCGGTCGCCACGCTGACGAGATCGATTTCTTCGGCGGCCAGCATTTCCGGCACGCTCGTATACGCTTTCGCGTGAAACCGCTCCGCCGCCCGCTCGGCCAAATCACCGCGCAAATCGCATACCGCGACGAGACGGACGTCCGGGTTGTCGGAATAGACTCCGCAATGAATCAGGCCGATATGATTCAGTCCGATAACCGCCGCTTTGATCATGATGTGACCTTACGCCCTTTCTTTTTGTCTTTCTCCTGCAGCTGTCTGGCGTTGCTCACCGAACCGATGCGCAGCGACGCATAAGCCTGCTCCGACGACTCGAACGGTCCGGTGCCGAGACCGTGCCAGTTCAAATTCGTATACATCGGATTCGTTCGTCCCGTCTCGCTTTCCCGTTTGCGGATATGGGCTTCCATCCGGCTTCTCAGCATGGCGACGACTTCCGGCTCTTCCTCTGCCACGTTGCGAAGCTCCTGCGGATCCCGAATCAGATTGTACAGCTCGACAGCCGGTTTGAAATGAAAATCCGGCTCCAGCGCCACGATCAGCTTCCACTCCGGCGTTCTCCAGCCGTGCTTGCGCATCCAGGTGCATTCGGTTATGTAAAATTCGGGCTCGACCGTGCCGCGCTGCCCGAACATGCGCGGCACGAGACTGGAGCCGTCGAAGCCGATGCCGGACTCGATGCCGAGCAGCTCCAGAACGGTTGGCATAATGTCCTTGATTTGCGTGTAGTCGGCGCAGCGCACGCCGGCCGGCACTTTGCCCGGAAATCTCAGGATCAGCGGCACGACCAGATTCGTTTCATACAGGCCGTGATGATCGTAGTAGCAATCATGCTCGTTCAACGTTTCCCCGTGATCGGACGTGATGACGACAAGCGTCTCTTCCTCCAGGCCGAGCTCCTCCAGAACCGTGAACAGCCGGCCGATGCAGGCGTCCATATACGCAAGCGCGCCGTCGTACTGGGCGTCGATATAACGCGCGTCGGTGCAGCCCTCCGGAAACCAGGACCGGAAATAGTTGGCGAAAGGCTCGAAGCGGTACAGCGCGTCCAGCGAATCGTTCTCCGCACTGAACTCGTCGCCGTCGTAGAACAGCCGGTCGAACGGCTGCGGAGGCAAATACGGCGAATGCGGGTCCATATGCCGGAGAAACAGAAAGAACGGCTTGTCGGCGGCGGCGAGCCGCTTCAGCTCCGGAATCGCCACGCGGTTCATATTTTCCGCCTTCGGGCTCCTCCCTCCCGGATCGGCCGCCCAGCCTTCGTAATCGAGATAGGTCTGGAAGCCGCGCGACGACGGATTGCCGGTAAATCCGATGCATGTCGTATTGTAGCCGTTATCGTTCAGCACTTCCGCCAACGTTTTCACATGCCCGCCCAATCCGCCGTTATGGCGAAGCGCCACGACATCGGTGCCGAAGCAATCCATGCCGGTCAGCATCGAAGCATAGCCGGGCGTTGTCGGCACACTGGGACTGAAATGGTTTTCGAAGAGAACGCCGCCCTGCGCGTAACGGTCGATATGCGGCGTCGTAAGTTTGGCATAGCCGTAACCGCTCATATGATCGCGGCGCAGGCTATCGATGCCGAGAAACAGCAGGTTCGGTTTTCGGCGTCCGGACAGCTCGGATTTTCCCATATTCGGACCCAACTCCTTTTTGCGAAATCGCTTCTCGTTTCAGATGACATAAGTCGAAACGTCGGACGGTCTGGCGCCGAGACGCTTCAGACAGGCGTTCAGGTAGCCGTAGCTTTCGGCCGCCACAATCGACACCTCGGCCAGCGAATGCCCCCTCGCGCCGATCACCTCCAGACAGACCGGTCCGTCGTAGCCGCCGTCGACCATCGCTTTGCAGTAAGCGGCCAGATCGATGTCCCCGCGTCCGCATGCCTGGTTGAAGATGTCGCCGGGCCCGGCCGTGCGCCCTTTGCAATCGCGAATGTGGATATGCTTCACGCGCGAGAGCACTTGCGGCAGCGCTTCCTCCGGATTTTCGCCGGCGCGGTACACATGGCTCGGGTCCATATCGATGCCGAAACCGGGATTTTGGATCGCCGCCATCGCCCGCAGCGTCGTCGGCGTATTGTAGATCGCGTTCCCGACATGCGCCTTGACGCACAGCGTGACGCCATAGGAATGGGCAAGCGCGGAAAGGCGCGCAAGCGTGGCGATCGACTGCGCCAAGTCTTCCTCTACATTGCTCTTTCCGCCGGGCCCGACGTTGACGATCGGGATGCCGAGAGCGGCCGCCGCCTCGAACGCTTTGGTCAGCCGCGTTTCGTCGAGCGACGCGACCTCCATGGACAGCAATCCGATGCCGCATTCGTCCGCGATCGCCTTGACCGTTTCCGCCTGCTCCTGCCAGCGGTCGAGCTCGAGATGCTCGCACATCCCTTTGATGGCGGACAGCTCCGCCCCGTCGTAACCGCATCGCGCAATATGGCGAAGGGCCGTTTCGACATCGAAATCTTTGAACAGGACCGTGTTGACGCCCAGCTTGATCATGTTCGCACCTCCCGAATTAAAAATCCAATTCGACGATCGTACCCGTTTCCCAGGAACGAATTGCCGCCTCGATAATGTACTGCGCCTTCAGCGCGTCTTCGCCGGACCCGTCGATCCGGTCGTACGGCTCGCCCGCCGCGATCTGCTCGATCCATGAGCCGATCCGGCTCTTGAACGTTTCCGAGAACGAACGCATCCCGCCGAGATAGCTGTACGTTTCCGTTTCGATGCTGCGGCGCGGATAAAACGTAAGGTGTTCGCAAGCATCGGTCAGCACGAAGCGCCCTTTGGAGCCGACAACGTCGCACTGCTCGAGCCCGTAGCTGCCGCCGGCGTCGTAGCTGCCGACCAGGTTGCCGATCGCCCCGTTCCGAAATTCGAGCAGCACTTGCGCGTTGGACCAGATGGAGCGGCCCTCGCCCTTCATCATGAACGCCGCGACCCGCTTCACGTCGCCGCAGAAATAGCGAATGACATCAAACGAATGCGGATGCAGCGCCCGCAGATGAAACCATGGCGACGTCTCCACCGGGTTGTTGATCCACATGCGCATATTGATCATGTGAAGCTTGCCGAGCCTGCCTTCCTCCACCCAGCCTTTCGCTTTCAGCGCGGCAGGCGTGAAGCGGTGGTTCAGGTTGACCCCGTACGGAATTTTTGGATCGGGCCAGTTCCACCATTCGTTCGCCTTCGTCGATCCGGTTGGATATCGGCTTCTCCCCGAGCACCGGTATGCCCGCTTCGAGCAGCCGCATCGTCGGCTCGTAATGCTCGCCGCCGTTTTCTTCCCCTTTGGTCGCGACGCTGCAGGCATCGATTTCGATGCCGCTTCCGATCATTTCCTCCACGCTGTAAAAAGCGCGGCATCCGAATTTCCGCGCGGCGGCATCCGCTTTCTCCTTCACGATGTCACAAACCGCCACCAATTCCGCCTGCGGATGCCCATTGTAAACGTCCGCATGGATCGAGCCTATATTGCCGACGCCGACCACTGCCGCTTTTACCGTCATCCCTATTCCTCCCACGATTGGTCTGCTTCCGGTCTTCCTATGAATCGCGCTTGCTAGTGTTCATTCTAGTGGAAAACGGTACGGGGGCTCATTGCGGTTTCCGCCAAAAACATGTCGGATCGCGCCATAAATATGAAATCGCTTACATTCATAGCGTTGCCCATGCTGCGGCGGTTTGGCGCCGACAGACACGCCAAAAAGCCCCCAAACCACTTGTAAGTGGCGGGGGCTTCATGGCCGGATTCGCCATTCCATTCGGGGCGAAGCCGTTCGTCCGGTTTCGTTTCCGCTCGATCTTATTTGTGCCGAACGCGCGTCAGCTTCGTCACCCGTCCGTTCACCGTCCATTCTGCCACGTATACGTCCCCTTTCGAGTCGACGCATACCCCGTGCGGAGAACTGAACCGGTTCGGGCGGAAGTACGATTCCGGCAAGTTCGGCCAGCCTTCCTGCTTGTAAGCCTGCTGATCCTCGCCCAGATGGGTAATCAGCTTGTCGTTGCGGTCGAAAATCGTAACGCGGCTGTGCAGGTCCGGAAAGTAAAGCTCATCGCCGAAAATAAAAAAGCTGCAAGGCATATCCATATTTTCGTCGATAAACCGTTTGTGCGCGCCGTCCAGCGTCAAAACCTGAATCCGGTGATTGCTCCGGTCGGCGACATACAGCTCCGGTTCCCCGTTTCTCGTGTCGATGCTGATGCCGTGCGGACAGGACAGCTTGCCCGGCTCGCTGCCGGTGCCGCCGAAAGAGGAAATATAAGTGCCGTCCGACGAATAGCGGTGAATCCAGTTCTGGCCGTAGCCGTCGGTGACGTAAATGTCTCCGTTCGGCGCGACGGCGGCGTCGGTCGGCACATAGCGGTGATCGTCATCGTATATGCCCGGCAGGTCCGGCGTTCCGAGCTCCAGCACCTTCTCCCCGTCAAGCGTCGTCTTGACGAGCAGCCCTCTGCTCGTATCGGTCAAATACAAAAATTCGCCGCCGCTTTCCCGGTGAAGGTAAAAGCCGTGCGCCCCCCCGGCATACTCGTCGCCCCATGAAGAAATGTAGTTCCCTTCCGGGTCGAATTTGACGACGCTCGGACGGTTGGTATGAAACAGATAGACGTTATCCTGCGCATCGGTGACGATGCCGTGCGTATAGCCAAGCCGAATCGAATCCGGAAGCTTCGCCCAGTTCGAATTCGCCTCGTAAACATGCGAACCGCTTCCGACCAGGTTGGAAACGCTGTCAACCGTATTCATCCATTTCTCCTCCTTATCGATGAACGCTGCGATAATCAATTCTCCAAACAATTCTCCCGAAAAGTCCCGATTCCTTCCGCAGCTTGCAAAAATGCGTCCAACAGACTAGCGAAACAGCTCCATGCCGCTGTATTGCGCCACCAGCTCGAGCAGATCCCGGTGGATCGGCAGCACGAACTCCATCGGTCCGATATCGAACCGGCCGCTCCGGTTATGAACGGTCGCGCCGCGCACGAAAATCCGGTACGTGTCGCGGCTCGGATTCGCCGTCGCAAGCTCGGCTCCTCCGCGCCGTTTATGCCGGACGGCCATGCGGCCGCCGCCCGGCGCTTCGTACGGCACGATGCTCACCATATCGGCAAACCGGATGAAGTAGTTGACATGCGGCTTGTGAATGACAAATTCCGCCGTCGATACGGTAATTCCATAGTCCTTGTTTTTGTGCGACAGCTTCAATTCGCCTTCCAGCGATTTCAACCGGATGAAATCGGGGTTCATGGCGTGTCGCCTCCTTTCGGCAGCTGTAACGCGTGCAGGGCCGCGCTGCATTTTATTTGAAGAAGCGGTTGACGACAAAGCCGATCAGCGACAGCACGACGCTGACAATGATGCACGTCACGATCGGAAAATAGAAGCGCATATTTTCTTTTTCCACGACAATATCGCCGGGCAGACGGCCGAACGGCAGCCACCGTCCGCCGATCATCCATATGACGCCGACAACGATCAAAATAACGCCTAGCGCGATCAGCAGCTTCGGCATATCGCTCATGTTAGTCACTCCTTTGCCGGAACGCGTTGCAAACGTTGGTTTTATTATAAAATGCCAGGGACGGTGCGGCAAGAAAAGCAAAGCCCCGGCTTACGAATAAGCCTGGGGCGTTTCGCTGTATTGGCCCGGAGCCTGCTTCGGCCGCGGCGTCTTCTGCTTCGCAACCGATCCGAACAGGAGCCACGACCATTTGAAATATTTCGTTACAAGCCCGACGACCAGCCACGATACGAGAACCGCGAGCACAAATCCGCCTGCGTACCACAGATGGAACGGGATGCCTTGCCAATCGGGCTTCGTCATCCGGTAATAATGCAGGACGAGCGGATGGAACAAATAGACGCCGAACGAGATCGAGCCGAAGCCGGCCATCATGCGGACCGACCACTTCGGAGCGTTATGGTGCAAGCAGAAAGCCGCCTGCAGCATGACGATTGCCGAAAAATAAGTGTGGATATTCCATACCGCGTCGTACATTTCGCTGCTCCACTTGTGCAGCCCGGTGCGGCCCGAATACATGACCCAAATATGCGCGGCAGCCGATGCCGCCCACAACGCCCAGACCGTCAGCCAGACGGGCAGCTTCGAGCCGCCGTTCTTCAGCTTGCCCGGCTTGAACCACTGTTGAAATTTATCGAAATAGATGCCGAGAAAAGCGCCCAAAAAGAAATAGCTCATATATGAGAAAGAAACGCTGCCTTTATATTGAAGGTGGAAATATTCGGCGTTCAGCAGCACGAAAGCCCACTGAATGGCAAAACCGAGCGGAAGTGCCAGCACCCGCAACCATTTGCTTTTCTTGAACAGCATAAGAAATATCGGAAACATCAAATAAAATTGGATATTGATAATGACAAAATACAGATGGGCATTCGCTTTTCCGGTCAGCAGCCGGATGCCGAAATGCTCAAGCGTGTACATCAACGACCAGCCGTCAAAATATTGATAGTTGCGCACAAGATAAAACACGATCGAGAAGATAACGTACGGAATGAGAATAAACATGAAGCGTCTGCTGAAAAAGCGGGCCAGCTTTTCTTTCGTAAACGGCTGATGATAGTAATTGTAAAACAGGACGAAGCTGCTCAAAAAAATAAAAATGGGCGTCCCGATCCGAAAAAAGATGTTAAAAAATTGTAGACGACGAACGAGCGCATCCCCGTCGTCTCGGCGATCGCCGACGACGTGGCGTGAACCATGATGACGCATACGATCGCCATGGCGCGCACGAGGTCCAGCTCGTTCAATCGTTCCCTTTTCAGCATTTCGCCTCTCCTCCGATGTTTCCCCAAATCAAAGCCAAGTATGCCGCAGTCTGGTCACGGCATATGTCCCATTATGCAATAACAAGCGAGCTTTGCCAATAATTTTTGTCAAATAATGGTTATGCAAATGATGATACGTTTGTCCAGCTTGCGCCAGCCTTAACGATTAGACGAACGAGAACCATTATTTGTTTCATCGGCATAAGCCGCCCTGCATCGATTATGATCGGCTACATCCGTTCGGGGGTCCTCAGACCGAGCAGCGCCATGCCGCTTTGCAGCTTCCGCGCCGCCAGCGAGACAAGCGTCAGTTTTGCGCGGCGCTCGGAACGGCTGTCCGCAACGATGCGCTCGGCGTGGTAGAAGCGGTTGAACGCTTTGGCGAGATCGAGCAAATACCGCGCCATGACGGAAGGCTCGTCGTCCCGCAGCGCTTCCGCCAGCGCCTCCTCATATCCGCAAAGCATCTTGACGCACATCCACGCTTCAGGGGAGGACAGATGCACGCCGTCGATATTGTCGGCACGATCGGGAACGTCGTCCCGTCCTTTGCGCAGCAGGCTGGATGCCCGGGCAAACGTATATTGCAGATAGGGCCCGGTTTCGCCGTCGAAACTGATCGCCTCATCCAGATTGAAGTCGATTTCCAGCATCCGCCGATGTTTCAGGTCCCCGAACACGACCGCTCCGACGCCGATCACTTCGGCAACCTCTTTGCGATTCGGCAGTTCGGGATTTTTGTCCGCGATCATCCGCTCCGCTCTCGCGACCGCTTCGTCCAGCACTTCTTCGAGAAATACGACCTGTCCCCGGCGCGTCGACATTTTCTTCCCGTTCATCCGCATCAATCCGAACGGCACATGACGGCAAGCTTCGCTCCACGTACAGCCCATCCGGGCGAGAACGGCGAATACTTGCTTGAAATGGAGCGTTTGCTCGGCGCCGACGACGTACAGCAGCATATCCGCGCCCATCGTTTCCTTGCGGTAAATGGCGGTGGCCAAATCGCGCGCCGGGTAAATCGTGGCGCCATCCGATTTCAGGATGAGACACGGCGGCAGCCCTTCTTCCGCCAGACGGACTACCTGCGCGCCGTCGCTTTCCTCCAGCAGCGACTGCTCCGCGAGCCGCTCGACGACGGCGCCGATTTTGTCATTATAGAAGCTTTCGCCGAGCACATGATCGAACCGGATGCCGAGCCGTTCGTATACCCGGTCGAATTCTTTCATACTGGCGCGGACAAATGTGTCCCACAGCCGCCGCGCTTCATCGTCGCCCGCTTCCAGCCGGCGGAACCACTCGCGGCCTTCGTCTGCGAGCTTCGGCGAACGCTCCGACTCGTCGTGAAATTTCACGTAAAGCCGCAAGCTTTCCCGGATCGGTTCGGCGGCGAGCGCTTCATCGTTTCCCCAACGCTTGTAGGCGGCGATCAGCTTGCCGAACTGGGTTCCCCAATCCCCCAAATGATTGACGCGGATGACGCGGTAGCCGGCCGCCCGGTACAGGTTGCCGAGCGCGTTGCCGATGACCGTCGAGCGCAGATGGCCGACGCCGAACGGCTTCGCGATATTCGGCGACGACATATCGATGACGACCGTTCGTCCCTTTCCCCAATCCGGCTGTCCGAACTTGTCGTCCGCGATGCGGCGAAGCAGCCGGGCGCTCCAGACGGAAGGTTCGAAGCGCAAATTAAGATAACCGCCCGCCGCTTCCGCCCGGATGCCTCCATCCGCTTCGTTCAGCTTGTCTGCCGTTTCCGCGGCGATGCTCTGCGGGGAGCGCTTGAGCCGTTTGGCCAACACGAAGCAAGGCAAGCTGACGTCGCCCATTTCCGGTTTTGGCGGATATTCGAGCCATTCCGCAATTTCAACGCCGGCTTCCGGCAGATGCGGCGCGATCCGTTCCGCCGCCAATTGCAACAGCATACATTATTCCTCCTTCCGTGTCCCGCCAAATAAAAAAGCTTTCCGTCTCTGTCAAAGAGACGGAAAGCTTGTCGCTTTACGCGGTGCCACTCTTCTTGGTATTTCCGCCGCTGGCGGAAATACCATCTTGAACAATGTTAACGGCTTGCGCCGGCATACCCTACTGGCATCGTTCGGGCATGCGACTCCCGGGACCGCTTCCCCTGCCGTCCGCTGCCGGCTTCCACCATCCCGGCTCGCTGCAAGCGGTTTGCGCCAAGGTACTCTCCCGTTCCTCGTCTGTATCCCTATTTTTCCCATTATAGCTTTCGCTACCCGGAAAAGCAAGCGGCTTGTGACCGGCCGCGAAGGTTCGAACTTAGCCTTCCAGAAGGAGCGATTCCGGATCTTCCAGCAATTCTTTCACCGTGACCAGGAAGCGGACCGCTTCGGCGCCGTCCACGATCCGGTGGTCGTAGGACAAGGCGATGTACATCATCGGCCGGTTTTCCATTTTTCCTGATCGATCGCGACCGGACGCCATTGGATTTTATGCATGCCGAGAATGCCGACCTGCGGAGCGTTCAAAATCGGGGTCGACATCAGCGAACCGAAAACGCCGCCGTTTGTAATGGTGAACGTGCCGCCCTGGAGGTCCGACAATGTCAGCGCGTTGCTGCGCGCCTTCGCCGCCAGCTCGGCGATCTGCCGTTCGATCTCGGCAAAGCTGAGCCTGTCGGCATCCCGCACGACCGGCACGACGAGCCCTTCCTTCGCCGATACCGCAATGCCGATATCGTAAAACTTCTTCACGAGCAGCTCGTCCCCTTGAATTTCCGCATTCAGCAGCGGGAACTGCTTCAGCGCACCGACGACCGCCTTGGTGAAGAAGGACATGAAGCCGAGTCCGACGTCATGCTTTTCCTGGAACGATTGTTTGCGGCGCTTGCGAATATCGAGGATCGCCGTCATATCTACCTCGTTGAACGTCGTCAGCATCGCGGCCGTGCGCTGCGCTTCGACAAGCCGCGCCGCAATCGTCTGACGGCGCCGCGACATGCGCTGCCGCTCAATCGGCTTGCCGGCGTCCGCCGCCGGCGCAGCGGCAGGGGCCGCTGCTTTCGGCGCGGTCGCATTAGCCGCCGCTTGCGGCGCCGAGCCGGCGGTGCCGTGCGACAGCACATCCTCCGGACGGATGCGGCCGATCGGATCTTTCGTTTGTACGCTGTCGAGCGGAATTCCGCGCTCTCTGGCCAGCTTGCGTGCCGCCGGCGAAGCGTTTGCCGTTCCTTCCCCGCGGCCTGCGGCTGCGGCAGCCGGGGCCGGCTGCGGCGCAGCTGCGGCCGGCGCCGATTGGGCCGGTGCCGGTTCGGCTTTGCCTTCCGGCTCGGCCGGCTTGGCCTGCTCCCGGGCGGCCGGCGCGGCGCCGGCCGCCGCGTCGGAAATAATGCCCACTGTCTCGCCGACCTGTACGTTATCGCCTTCGCGGAAGCGGATTTCGGTCAATACACCGCTCGCTTCCGCGCTGATTTCCAGATTGACTTTATCGGTTTCCAGCTCGAGGAGCGCATCTCCTTCATTGACCGTATCGCCTTCTTTAACCAGCCATCTGGAAATGGTTCCTTCGGTTATCGATTCGCCCATAGCGGGCACTTTGATTTCGTTCACGGTGACAACCTCTCCTTACGCTTGAGTTTCCCGGGCCCGCTGCTTCATGGCCGCTGCGATGATTTGCTGCTGCTCGTAACTGTGAACGTTCTGATATCCGCTTGCGGTGCTGGCCCGCTCCGGACGGCCGATGTAGCGGATGATGTCCGGCCGCGGCGCGATCTCCCTCAGCCTCGGTTCGATGTATGACCACGCGCCCATATTTTTCGGCTCTTCCTGGAGCCATACGATTTCGCTGGCATTCGCATATTTTTCAGAATCCCCGCGATCTCATCCTTCGGGAACGGGTACAATTGCTCCACCCGGACGACATGGATCCAATCCCGTTCGGCTTCCTCAAGCGCAGACAGCGCTTCTTCGAGATCGACGGCCACTTTGCCCGTACACAGGATGAGCCGGTCGACTCGATCCGGTCTTCCGCCGGAGCCGGGCTGCTCCAGTACGGTCTTGAAGGTCCCGCTTGCAAAATCGGCGGCCGGCGACGCGACCCGCGGATTGCGGAGCAAGCTCTTCGGCGCCATCAGCACGAGCGGGCGGGCGTGATCGCTTTCGGTCAGCGCGGCTTGACGGCGAAGCAGATGGAAGTATTGGGCCGCCGTCGTCAAGTTCGCCACGGTCCAGTTGTCTTCCGCCGCCATCTGCAAGAAGCGTTCGAGCCGCGCGCTCGAGTGCTCCGGCCCCTGGCCTTCGTAGCCGTGCGGCAGCAGCAGCACGATGGAAGAGCGCTGCGACCATTTCACGCGCCCGGCGCTAATGAACTGGTCGATAATGACTTGCGCGGCGTTCGTGAAATCGCCGAATTGCGCTTCCCACAGCACAAGCGTTTCCGGCGAAAACACGTTGTAGCCGTATTCGAACCCGAGCACCGACGCTTCGGACAACGGACTGTTGTGAATCGCGAACGACGCTTTGGCCTGCGGCAGCCGGTGCAGCGGCGAGAACGTCTCGCCCGTCTTGACGTCATGCAGCACCAGATGGCGATGAGCGAACGTGCCGCGTTCCGAATCTTGACCGGTCAGCCGGATCGGCTTGCCGTCGGCGAGTATAGTCGCAAATGCAAGCGCCTCGGCATGCGCCCAGTCGACTTTCTCGCCCTCCTCGAGGGCGTTGGCGCGGCGCTCCAGAATGCGCTGCAGCTTCGGATACACCGTAAACCCTTCCGGGCGCTCCAGCATCGCGGCGTTGATTTCCTTCAGCTTTTTGAGCGGAACGGCTGTCGTCGTCTCCGTGTTGCGCTGCGTGCTGAGCGGCTCGCTCTTCTGAAGGGCGTACTCCAGCTTTTCCTGGCGCTTGACCCGATCGTACGCCTCTTTCATTTCGGCTACGATCTCTTCTTGCATTTCCTTGATTTCCGCCTTGCTGATCAATCCTTCCGCCACCAGCTGCTCGCCCCATTTGGCGGCGATCGTCGGATGGTTCCGGACGACTTGGTAAATAAGCGGCTGGGTCGCTTCCGGATCGTCCGATTCGTTATGGCCGAATCGCCGGTACCCGACCAGATCGATTAGAAAATCTTTCTTGAACCGCAGACGGTATTCGCTCGCCAGCCGCACCGCGGCGATGCAGGCTATCGGATCGTCAGCGTTGACGTGCACGATCGGAATTTCAAAGCCTTTGGCCAGATCGCTGGCGTACAAAGTCGACCGGGAATCGTGGCTTTCCGTCGTGAAGCCGATCCGGTTGTTCGCGATAATATGAACCGTTCCGCCGTTGCGGTAGCCCGGAAGCTGATTGAAATTGAGCGTCTCCGCCACAATGCCTTCGCCCGGGAACGCGGCGTCCCCGTGAACGAGAATCGTCGCTGCCTTGTCGTAATCCTGGCGCGGATATCCGGCCTGCGTCCGATCCTCCTGCGCGGCGCGGGTAAACCCTTCGACGACCGGGTTGACGAACTCCAGATGGCTCGGGTTGTTCGCCAGCGTCACGCGGGTTACGTTCGATTTTTTGCCGCTGTAGGAATAATCCGCTCCCAGATGATATTTAACGTCGCCGGTCCAGCCGTAATTTATCCCCATCGACCCTTCGGACGGAATCATATCTTTATTCGGCGAATGATGGAATTCGGAAAAGATTTTGCCGTAAGGCTTGCCGAGCACATGCGCCAGCACATTCAGGCGGCCGCGGTGAGCCATTCCCATCAGCACATGCTTGATGCCGTTGTCGGCGAACGCGCGAATAAGTCCATCGATCATCGGGACGAGCATATCGACGCCTTCAATGGAAAAGCGCTTTTGTCCGACGAACGTCCGATGCAGAAACACTTCGAACTGTTCGACTTGGGTCAGGCGGCGCAGCAGCGCCTTCTTCTCCTCCGGACTCAGCGTGACGGAAGACATCGCGAGTTCGGCCTGGCGATTCAGCCAGTCCCGCTCTTCCTCCTGATGAACATGGGAAAATTCAAAGGCAATCGTTTTCGTATACGTCTGAAGAAGGCGCTTGATCGCGTCTTTTCCCGTGCGCACATCGCTCGGAGCATGCTCCCAGATCAGCGACGCCGGAATCGCCTCAAGATCGGCCTCCGTCAAATGATAAGTGCTCGGGTCCAGAAGCCGGGTGTCTCCTTTGGCCCGCAGTTCCAGCGGATCGATATCGGCAGCCAGATGGCCGTAAGTCCGAATATTCCAGACCAATTTCTCCGCCGCGACCACCTTGCGCAGAAGATCGTGGGACGGAGCGCCGGAAGAAGGCGCGACAAAATCGGCCGATGCGCCGTGAGCGGGCGCCGGCGGAGGGCTTCCCCAGCGATCGAACAGCTCCCTGAAGGTCGCATCGACCGAACCGGGATCGTTCAAATACCGTTCGTATTGTTCCTGCACGTAACCGTAGTTCGGTCCGTAATAGTTCTGCCATGGATTCTGATTGTTCGTACCGTCTGACGTCATTGCGGTTTTCGCCACCTCGCTTGTTTGCTTCAACCACTCTCGTTGCCATCATACACCAACGTACAAAAATTCTCCACATTTGTAACATGCCATTCCCAGGCATTGATAGCCAAAAATGCCGATAGAACGGACAAAAACTGCAAAAGTTGCGGTTTTGGTACATTGGTCGCTATTTATTTTAACATATTTATATTCATACGGCCTTAATATTCGAAGAAAATACCAATAAATTCTTGTTTTTCGGTTGAAAAATCGCTTTTAATATTTATGTATAATTCGTGTCTAAATTTCGACATTTTTTTGAACGCGGCAGACGGCGCGCGAATGCCCCGTTGTCTATCTATTTATGACCTCCCGGCTGCCGATTTAAACCCGCAAGCCAAAGGCCGCGTTCCGCCGTCCGCTGCGGCGGGACGACGACAAGCAGGTCTGTTTGTTCCCGAACGCTCATAAACTGAACGGATATCAGATGACGCGAGGAGGAGTTCGGCATGGAGGAAAAGCTCAAACGGTATTTCGAGCTGAAAAAGCTGGCTGCGGAGGTAAACGAAGAGCTTGGCAAGCTGCGGAACGAGCTGCTTGACGGACATGACGGGATCGCGAAGCGGGCTTACGGCGATTATATCCTGAAGATTAACGTGCAGGATCGGCGGGAATATTCGGACGACAAGTTGCAAGAAGCTTTCCCCGATCCGGCCCTGTGGCGTCTGATGTCGACCCACGATGCCGGGAAAATCGCCGGGCTGGTGAAGCTCGCTGTTGTGACCGAGGAGCAACTGAGGCATACGTACCGAATTCGCCGCGTGCAGACGCTTACGGTGCAAAAGCTGTAGTCTTGCGGGGTGATGCCGGCCTGGCCGCGCCGCTGCGCTCCGGCGTCCCCCGTCGCCCCCGGCTTCCCCGATAGTCCCCGGGTCTCCATTGTGCTCCGGCATCTATGCCGTCCTCGCTTTCGCCCGGCCCCGATCACCCCGGAGTCCCTGTCGTCTCTCGCTTCCCTGATCGCCCTTATCGTCCTCCAAGCCGGTTCCCGCGAGGTTTGCTGTTTTTTTGAAGAAATAGGCTGTCAAAAGCCTTCGATTCTGGTAAGATGTTAAAGGTTTAAGCAAGATTAAGACGTTATTGGGGGAAATGATGTGAATCGTGTCATTCAGGTGGACGAGCGTCCGCCGCTGCTCCAAAGCTTGCCGCTGAGCCTCCAGCACCTGTTCGCGATGTTTGGCTCGACGGTACTGGTCCCGATTCTGTTCAAGGTCGACGTCGGGACGATTCTGCTGATGAACGGCATCGGCACGCTGCTGTATCTGTTCATTTGCAAAGGGCGGATCCCGGCCTATCTCGGCTCCAGCTTCGCGTTCATTTCGCCGGTCACGCTGGTCCTCGGCGACAATACGCCCGAGAAATATCCTTACGTGCTCGGAGCGTTCATCGTCGTCGGCCTCGTCTTTACGCTCGTCGGCCTGCTTGTGAAGGCGGTCGGGACGAAGTGGATCGACATCGTCTTCCCGCCGGCCGCGATGGGCGCGATCGTGGCGGTAATCGGCCTGGAGCTTGTGCCCGTCGCCGCCCGGATGGCCGGATGGATACCGCCGGAGGGCGCTGCGGCCGCATCGTGGAGCCCCGACCCGAAAGCGGTGCTCGTCTCGTTCGCCACTCTGCTCATTATTATACTGGGCAACGTGCTGTTTCGCGGATTTCTGAAGATCATTCCGATTCTGATCGGGTTCGTTGCCGGATACGCGATCGCCTGGGCGGCGGGTCTCGTCGATCTTGCCCCCGTAAGAAAGGCAAGCTTCTTCGTGATGCCGGACTTTACGTTCCCGAAATTCGACCTGTCCGTCATCCTGATCGTCTTGCCGGCGGCGCTGGTCGTCATCGTCGAGCATATCGGCCATCTGTTCGTGACGGAAAAGATCGTCGGACGCGACCTGACGCGCGATCCCGGCCTTCACCGCTCGCTGATCGGCAACGGCGTCTCCACGCTTCTATCCGGCTTCGTCGGCTCGACGCCGAACACCACCTACGGCGAAAACATCGGCGTCATGACGCTGACCCGCGTATTCTCCGTATTCGTCATCGGCGGAGCGGCGGTGTTCGCGATTATACTGTCGTTTTTCGGGAAGCTGTCGGCTGTCATCGCGAATGTGCCGACGCCGGTGCTCGGCGGCGTGTCGATTATGCTGTTCGGCGTCATCGCCGTAGCCGGACTCCGGATGCTCGTCGATGCGAAAGTCGATTACGGCAAACCGCAAAACATGATCTTGACGGCCGTCGTACTCGTTCTCGGCGTAAGCGGCACGAAGTTTGCATGGGGTTCTTTCGAGCTGAAAGGAATGGCGCTCGCCACCGTTGCCGCCATCGCGCTCAGCCTCTTCTTCAAGCTGATCGAAGTGCTCAGGCTCGGCAACAACGGGGAACCGGCGCCCGAAAGTACGAACGAATAACGATTCCAAAGCGCAGCAGCGCCGCCTTCGCCAACGCGACGGCGGCGCTGCTGCTTTTCGTCCGGCGAAAACGCAAGCGTCAAACCTTGTATCCGCTATTGATCCGGCCGTATATGAAGCGCCGCGGACGGCTCATACGACAGCTTCCGCCTCCGGCAGCCGGAAGCGGATGCGGATGCCGGAAGGGTCCAGCGCAAACGCCTCTTCCGCGTGGCGCTCGACTCGGCAGCCGGCTTCTTCCAGCCGCCGCAAGACGTCGCCGTAAGCTTGCGCATCGGGCGGAACGACCGTAAAGAAGCGCAGCCCGGGCGCGTTCTCCGGCGGCAGCGGAGCGCCGGCGCCTGCCCACGTATTCAATCCGAGATGATGATGATAGCCTCCCGCGGAGACGAACAAGGCCTGGGGGCCATAGCGGGCCGTCACGCCGAAACCGAGTATGCCGTGATAGAACGATCGGGACGCTCCCAGATCGCTTACATGAAGATGGACATGGCCCATCGTCGTTCCCTCGGGCATTTGTTGGCCTTTCCGGCCGACGGACGCTCTGAGCAAGCCCTCCAGGTCGAGCGGATCGGTTGACATCGCCACTTCTCCCCGCTCGTTCCAGGTCCACTGATCGCGGGGCCGGTCGGCATAGATCTCGATGCCGTTTCCGTCCGGATCGTGAATGTACAACGCTTCGCTGACGAGATGATCCGCCTGGCCGAACGGAATGTCGTGCTCGATCAGCCTTCTCAATGCTTCGCCCAAGCGGACGCGATCCGGAAGCAGGATGGCAAAATGATACAGTCCGGCATAAGCGCGTTTCGGAAGACTGCCCGTAGCCCCTTCCTCAAGCTCCACAAGCGGTACGCCCGGAGGTACGCCCAATACGGCCGCGCCCTCCGACCGCTTCAGCAGCGTCAACCCGACAACTTCGCGGTAAAACGCAATGGACTTCTCCAGATCGACAATATTCAGCCGTACGCGCCCAAGTGCCGTTTGCGGGTGAATGACTGCTTGATTCATGACCGTCCCCTCCAATTATCAATCTATCTTTTAGTAACTTTATATTTGTAAGTATATAGGGACGGCGCCGCCATGTCAATTGCACGGCGGCGGAAAGAACCTCTTTCACTATATCCTATCGCTAATTTTCGCTATATTTTCCGCTATATCTTATATCGCCATTTCGAATTGTGCGGCCCGTATAGTTATATGTACAGTCCCTGAGAGGCGTCCTGCATATGTTGGTCAAGAGGTGATTGCCGTTGTTCAGGAAACGCTACAACAGCCGTGCGATATGGGGAAAGCTGAACGTTTGCCGTTATTTGAAAAGCGATAAGCGCACCCGGGCTTTCGTTCCGCAAACGGCCCGTCTGACGGAAGCGTCGCTGAAGCGGATGGCCGCCGCTCACCGCTCGCTTTACATCAAGCCGGACATCGGTTCGCTCGGCATCGGAATCCACAAAATGACGCGCACCGGCGACGGGTACGTGCTGAGGTCGACCCGCCGGCGCAGCGTGCGCAAGCGGACTTTTGTCAATCTGATGAAGCTATATCGCCATCTGCAGTCGAAACGCCAAAAACGGATCGTTCAGCGCGCCATACCGCTCGACACCGTCGAAGCCCGGCCGTACGACATTCGCGCCATGGTGCAGCGACGGCCGGGCGGGCCGTGGACTTGCACCGGTTTTTCGTCAAAGTCGGCACCGCCGACCGAATCGTCACCAACTATTATCAGGGCGGACAAATATGGACTATCCGCAAGCTGCTGAAGCACAAGAGGCTGCCCGAATCCGCAATCAAGTCGAAGATTCGCGATTTACCCCGTCTATCCGAGAAGGTGTCCCGCGTACTGGCGGCCAAACGGTCGGGCATGTACGAGATGGGAATCGACTGGGCCTTCGACAAGAACGGGAAACTGTGGATTCTCGAAGTAAATTCGAATCATCCGCAATTTCATCCGCTTCGCAAGCTCGATCGGACCGCTTACAACCGGATGCGGTCGTTCGCGCGCAGCTATGGCCGCTGCGACGCCTAGAGCGGGCTAACGGCAGATCCCGTCAGGAAGCGGCGGGCTCCGCCCGCTCTTCCTGCTTCGGCAAATTCAGCGAAAGAAGCAGCGCGACGAACGACAGCGCGAGAATGACGAGAAATATGCCATGCAGACTTGCTTCCAGCTTCGCGGGTTCCAGCGTGTTCGCGCTGCCGGTATGCAGCATCATCCCGAACACGGCGATGCCGATGGTCTGCCCCAGGTTACGGATGAAGTTGTTCATCGCTGTCGCAGAGCCCCGCACCTCCCAGCCGACGGCAGACTGGATGGCGACGGTGAACGACGTTAACGACAAACCGAACGACATGCCGGCAAGGAACGTGAAAATCATCAGCATCCAGACCGGCGTGGAGGCGGTCATCGTCGCGAAGCCGGCGCTGCCTGCGATAAGAAACAACGCGCCGGTTATCGAGAGACGGCGCATGCCGATTTTCGCCATCAAATTGCCCGCTACGATCGAACCGAGAGGCCATCCGACGGACAGCGGAATCATCGCCAGACCGGAATAGGTGGCCGATTCGCCGTAAACGCCCTGAATCCATAGCGGGACATAAAAGATCGCCGCCACATTAATGACGCAGATCAGAAAGCTGTCGGCGTTGGCCGTGCTGATCGTGCGAATTCGGAACAGTCCGAGCGGCACGATCGGCTCCGGGGAACGTCTTTCCGCGATGAAGAACGCCGTCAGCAAGACGGCGGCGCCCGCCAGCCATAACAACGTTCCGGTCCGGGAGACCGGCGTTCCGGTTTCGCCGCCGAGCAGCGTCAGCGCATACAGAAAACAGAACATGCCGCCGGCGAACGTCACGATACCCGGGTAATCGATGTGCCGCTTCCTGCGTTCGAACGACTCGCGAAAAGACAAGTGGAACAACGTCAAGGCGACCATTCCGAACGGCAAATTCATGTAAAAGATCGCCCGCCACGACACATAATCGACGAGCAAGCCGCCGACCGGCGGACCGGCGATGCCGGCAATTCCCCAAATACTCGCGGTCCAACCGAGCACTTTGCCCCGCTGCTCGAACGGGTAAATATCCGCAATGATCGTATAAGGAACGGTAATGAGCGCACCGGCTCCGAGTCCCTGCACAACCCGGAACAGAATAAGCTGCTCCATCGTTTGGGACAAGCCGGAAAGCATGGACCCGGCAAGAAAAATAAGCGCGCCGGTCATGAAGACGCTTTTGCGGCCGTACAGATCGGCCAGCTTGCCGTATATGGGCGTTCCGATCACCGTCGCGAGCAAATAGACGGATATGACCCAGCTATACTGTTCCAGCCCGTGCAGTTCGCCCGTTATTTTCGGCATGGCCGTACTGACGATCGTCCCTTCGATTGCGGCCAGAAACGTGGCGATGAATAACGCGAACGTTACCTTGCGCCTGTCTGTGGCTCCTTTCATCGCATCTCCACTTCCTTTGTTTCCATCATCAATAACAGATTCGACCGCCATTTGGCCGTTGCGGCCATTACTCCATTATAACGACCGGCGGCCCGACGGATCAATACGTCCGGCGGGCCGCTGCATGGAAACTGGCATGAGCCAGGAAGAGGATTCGCTTCGCACTATTGCCAACTACAAGGCGGAAATGATACGGTCGACCAAACCGTAGGCTGCCGCTTCATCGGCGCTCATGTAATAATCGCGGTCCGAATCGCGTTCGATCCGCTCGATCGGCTGACCCGTATGCTTCGCCATAATCCGGTTGACTTTTTCTCTCGTGCGGAGAATCCATTCCGCATGGATTTTGATGTCGACCGCCTGGCCTTTGGCTCCGCCAAGCGGCTGGTGGATCATCATTTCGCTGTTGGGCAGCGCATACCGTTTGCCCTTCGTTCCTCCGGCAAGCAGCAGCGCGCCGAAACTCGCCGCCATGCCGATACAAATCGTCGATACGTCGGGCTTGATATACTGCATCGTATCGTAAATCGCCATGCCGGCCGTTATGGAGCCTCCGGGGCTATTGATAAACATCTGGATATCCTTCTCCGGATCGTCTGCCGCCAGAAACAGAAGCTGCGCCACAACCGCATTCGACATTTGGTCGTCGATTGCGTCGCCGACCAGCACGATCCGGTCGCGCAGCAGACGCGAATAGATATCGTAGCTCCGCTCTCCGCGGCTCGTCTGCTCCACGACGTAAGGGACTAGACTCATCCTGTTCGCCCTCCTTTTACGCCGACATCAGCGCCCTTGCCGTGCCGCCGTCCAGTCGGCATTCCGGCGCGCCGTCCGGACGGGAAACGGTGACAAAGGCTGTCGGCGTACTATCGAATCCGTCGTCTTGAACGAGCCGGATAAGCGCGTAAGCATCGCCGATGCGGAAGGCGGCCGCAAAAGCGTACGCCAGCTCGCGCTTGACGCTCCCGCTCCGCTCCGGCAGCGCCTCGACGCCGGCGCGGCGCATTCGTTCCAGCGCTCTGCGCGCCCGGTACAGCGCCGATTTGACCGCTCCTTCCGAACAGCCGAGCATATTCGCCGTCTCCGGCCCCGTATAGCCCATCGTTTCCCGAAGCAGAAAAATGACGCATTGCATCGGCGACAGACGCGAAAGCAGCATGTTCATAACCGCCTCCGTTTCTTCCGCAGCGTCCTTTTCGGCCGTTTTCATCCCGGGCAGACCGTTCTCCATCAGCTGCCGGAACAATCGGTTCCGCCGCTGCTGATCGATCCAGACGTTTTTGGCGATACGCAGCGCGTAAGCTACCGGATTGTCATGCTGCAGTCTGCGCTGCAGAACGGGCATCGCCTTCAGACACGCCTCCTGGGCCAAATCTTCCGCATCCCACGGCGATCCCGTGAGGGACAGACCGTAGCGGACAAGCGCGTCTCTTATCACGGCGATTTCAAATTCCAAGCCGCTGTCCCGGCCGCCTCGACCCCGTTGCGATGGCATCCCCGCACCTCCTTTTCTCTTCAAGACGCCTTCATTCTGTAAACGAACGGAAGCGGCCAAAAGATACGGCTTCATAAAAAAAAACGAAGGCCGGCAGCCTCCGCTTGGTTTACTATATGACAATACTTGTCACGATTACAGTGTATAGTGGATTCAAGCCCGGCTAAACTCAGCTAGCGGTCAAAATTTTAATATGAAAGAGCACTAGTGTATTGGGCTATTTGCGGTGGAACAAAGGTGTGATGGAAATCGGAGCCGGCAAAACCTCATTATTTTTCAATTTAGTCCCCGTCGTCACGATGGTTTGACAGCTTCGGAAGTTTTTTATAAGCCTCCGAATACATTTTCGCGCAGAAAATACCGGTGATAAAAGTACTCCGTGATGCCCAGGATGACGGCAATAACCGTTATTTCTCCGGCGCTCAGATCCCAGCCCGTCAAAACGGCGGCCAGCCATAGCACGGCGCATGCCAGAATGAAATCCGCGACAGTGGCCAAACCATTATTCGTATAACGAAAAATAAACTGATCTCCGATGCCGTATGCGACGACTACGAGCAAAGTAGCGGCAACGAACGATTCCGAGAACGAAACTCCGGCATACAGCATAAGCAAAGGAACAACGACAATCCCGTTTAAGATCCATTTCACCAAAAAATTAACCATGAGCGGCCATCCTCCCGGTAGATCCTTGTCGCTTTAGTGATGCGCATCGCGCATCCCGCTTATTCGCGCCAACATTTGCAACGTTTGCAGCGCGATATTGCAGAAGAAGCCGGCGCAAACTATAACGAAAATTCAGCATTGGAAGGAGACCGTTATGGCGGAGAAAAATATTTTGGCTTTCTTCAAAAGCCCGGAAGAGGCGAAAGAAGCGCTGAACTTGCTGAAAGATGTCCGTGTCGTCGATTCGTCCGTCGATCGGATCGACGGCTACCCCGGCGACGGCATCGATCGTATCGAAAATCCGGTTACCGGCGATTTCCCCGGACTCGGGTATTTGACGCTCGGGGGCGATTTTGAAGATCGGGACGCGGCCGTGCTCGCAGCCGCAAGCGTCAGCGCGAGCGGCATGAGCTCCGGCGGGGACGACAACCAGACGACAGGACGCGATATTTTGCTGACGCTGGTCGTCGAAGAAGAGGATTACGAACGCGCCATGCAAATCGTCCGGCAAGCCGGGGCGCTCGTATAGCATTCGCGATCATGGCCACGCAAACGAGCCAAGGCGCTTGCTCGCCTTGGCTGTACGGCATTCGTCTCATCTGCGCCGCGGAGCCGACGGCCGCTGCCGCCGCGATCGCCGTCGATGCCGCCGCTTCTTCCCGCTCCGGTTTTGTTGCCTTCTGCTTTTGGTAGGCACCAGCGGTCGGCGTTCACGTTTTGTCTTTGAAAACAGATGCTCCGCCTTGACTTTGCCGTCATGAATGTGCAGCAAACCGAAAGAATACTGCGGCTGGCGCCGCTTGTCGGTAGGAGAGCCGGGGTTGAACAGCAGCGTATGGCCAACGGTCTTGCGGACCGGGATGTGCGAATGCCCGAATATAATGACATGAACCGGATTGTCGGCGAACGCGCTCAGCGCGTTTCGCTCGGTGCCGCTTCGTCCAAGCGGCTGATGGCCGTGTACGATGCCGATGCGGACGCCCTCCAGCTCGAGCCGCTTCTTATATCCGAAACGGCGGACGATATCGCTGCCGTCGTTGTTTCCCGCAACCCCCTCCACCGGCGCAATCGCGGACAACTCCTCCCACACCGCTAGCGAGCACCAGTCGCCCGCATGCAAAATAAGATCCGCCTTTTTCAGCTTCTGCACGAGACGCGAAGGGAGCCGACGGGCCATTTTCGGCATATGCGTATCGGACAGCACTCCGATGAGCATCATTCATACGCTCCTCTCACTGTCGAACTTATGACAGGACTGCTTCGGCGATGCCGTCAAACAGAACCCGATGCGACAGGATCGCCTGATTGCGGCCGGCCGGGCGCTTGCGAACGACGACGACAAGATCGGCTGACGGGACGATAAACAGACATTGGCCGCCGTAGCCGAATGCAAACGGGCAATCGGCCCAGCGGTTGGCCGACCGCTCCGATATCCACCAATGATAACCGTATTGTCCGTAGATCGGCGGCTCATAATTCATCAATCCTTTATGCTTGGGCGAAAGCGAAGCGCGCACCCACCATTCCGGAACGAGCTGCTCGCCGCCCCAGCGCCCTCCCTGCAAATACAGCAGGCCGAATTTCGCCAAATCCCGGGAACTCATATGAATACCGGTTCCGCCCTCATTGATGCCCCCGTGATCGTTCCAACGCACATCGCGAACTCCCAGTTTATCCAATATATGCTTTCTGGCGAATACCAATGCCGACTCGCCTGTCGCCCGGGTCAGAATGGCCGAAAGCAAATGCGATCCGCCGGAATTGTAAGCGAACACCTGGCCGGGCGCGTGGGCGAGCGGCGTTTCGGCGACGAAACGGACCCAGTCGGCGGACGCTTTCATGCGCCGGTAAGGCTTGTCGAAATCGGGCCACTCGAGCCCTGACGTCATCGTCAGCAGATGCCCGATCGTAATCGCGCGCTTCCGCTCGTCGGCCGCCTCGGCCAGTTCCGGCAGCAGTTCGGCCGCCGGCTGCTCGGGCCCCGCGAGTATGCCTTGTCCGATCGCAATGCCGACAAGCGCGGAAAGTATGCTCTTCGTACAGGAATAGATGGCGGCAAGACGATCGTCCCCCGCTGCATGCCATTCCCATACCAGCTGTCCGTGCCGGACAACTACGACATCCCGCATTCCCCACTCCGGCAATTGCGAAGCCAGCGCCTCGAGCCTGGCGATGTCCATCCCGTTTTCATCGGCCGAGCCTTGCGGCAAATTCGAATCGTCCTGCATCGAATGCTCATCGCTCCCCATTCATCAGCTTCGTCTTATTTTACCACAGCCGCATTTTCAGCCTCCAGACGTCGAATCGTCTCGGCCGCAACTTCCGCATCGTCGAACGGAATGCTCGTCCCGTGCCACCATTGTCGGGTTTCATGCCCTTTGCCGGCGATGACGACGCTATAGTCCGGATCTTGCCGGGCCGTATCCAGCGCGCACGCGATCGCTTCGCGCCGGTCCGGTATAATGACGGCCTTGCTGCGGCAAGATGCGTGATCGAGACCTTTATACATATCGGACAATATGCGGATGGGATCTTCCGAATGAGGATTGTCCGTCGTAAAGATGGTCCGGTCGGAATATTGAGCCGCAATCCGCGCCATGACCGGGCGTTTGCCCTTGTCTTTGTCGCCTTCGCATCCGACGACGCTGATCAGCTTGCCGCCATGCTCCCGCGCTGTTTGCAACAATTTTTTCAAACCGTCCGGATTATGGGCGTAGTCGACGATCACGCGGTACGGTTGGCCTGCCTGGACGAACTGATACCGCCCCTTCACACCGCGGAAGCCGCTCAGCGCTTCCCGGATTTCCGCCGGGGACAATCCTTCCCGAAGTGCCGCCGCAGACGCGGCCAGCGCATTATAAACGTTATGCATGCCGAACAGGGGGAGCTCGACCTCGAACGTTTCGTTCACCGCAGCGATAGCGAATGCCATGCCTTTGTCCGTGCGGCGAATGCCGACCGCTCTGACGTCTGCGCGGCGGCGGATGCCGTAACGGATAACTTCCGCCCGGGATGCCCGAACCATCAAATCGGATGCCGGATCGTCCGCGTTGACGACTGCGATCGGGTGCCCGGCACCGGGGCAAAGGCTGTCGTCGAACAGCTTCGCTTTGCAATCGGCATAGGCTTTCAAATTGGAATGATAGTCGAGATGATCGCGGGTCAGATTGGTGAAGACGGCCAGATGGCGCCGGCAGCCGTTCATTCTCCCCATCGCCAGCGCCTGGGAAGACGCTTCGATGACGGCATATGCCGCTCCCCGGTCGGCCATCAAACGCATGTACCGCTGAAGGTCGACCGATTCCGGCGTCGTATTCGCCGTCTTCTCCTCGAAATCGCCATACGCGACGCCCAATGTGCCGATGATGCCGGCCGGTCGGCCGGCATGCTCCAGCAAATGGCGAATCATATGGGTCGTCGTCGTCTTGCCGTTCGTCCCCGTCACCCCGATCACTTTGAGCTCACGGGTCGGATCGCCGTAAAACGCTACCGCCAGCCTTGCCATCACGTTTCGGATATCCGACACCTGGATGACGGCCGCATCCGTTCCCGCTATGTCTACCGGGCGTTCGACAAGCAGTGCCGCCGCTCCGCGCGACACCGCATCCCGGGCGTACAGATGTCCGTCTGTCCGCAGTCCGGGGACGCAAACGAACAGCGTCCCTTTGCCTGCTTTCCGGGAGTCAAACTGGATGTCGGCTATGTCGGGGTCCGTTTGTCCGGCAAGCTGAACGCAAGGAATATGCCGGATCAGCGATGACAATTTCATAGATGAAAAGTCCTCCTGTGTCAGTGGTTCGTTCTCCTTATGTTCAAAATAACCCGTTCATGTATCGATCCTGTTGCCAAGCGATAAACATCTGGTAACGAGTGTTCCCCAAAGCCGAAAACTCAATGTAACGAACCTGCATCAGGTAACGGACTCCGCCAAGCCCCCGCGCAAGTAAAAAGGCGGATCTTCCCGCTACTCGGAAAGATCCGCCCTCATTATTCGAGCGATGATACGGTTTATGGAATAAACTGCTGAACGACCTTGACGATGACGCCATTCTTCACTGTCAGATGATAAGGAAAATCTTTCATGCCGAATCCGTCGTTTGCTTCGATCAATTCGACGAACCGTTCCGCCGGCACTTTCTCATTCCATACAATTTCGGCTTCCGTCGGATCGCCCGTACGGTTGTACAATTGCAGCAGCACAACGGCGTTGGCGTCCAGCTTCAACGTCCGCATCGTCTCGTCGTCATTGACGATATAATAGCCGTCCGGCGCTTCGGTCACTTCCGGATCGTTCTCCCGTTCGCGAAATACGGCGTTCGCCTCTTCTCCTTCGTACCAGTCCACCTGATCGAAAGTTACGGCATAACCGCCGTCGGCGCTCCGGATATGATCGATAAAAACGGTTATCGTGTCGGCCGTTCTCGGCACGGGTTCGTATTCGTTATTTTCGGCCAAGGCAAGTCCGACTGTGAACAAGCAAGCCACTGCAACAACCAAACTGATCGTCGTCTTCTTCATTATGTATCGCTCCCTTGACCTATTCGCATTCGTTTTTTCGCTCTTCTATAATATAAGACGATCGGGATGCCATTTATGTTGCATATGTATGCCCAAATTGTTGAGATTTTCTCGGTTTTCTTGACTTGAATGAAGCAAAACGGTATCCTTGAACCTGATTGTGTAGGCATGAGCGAAGCCTGGGGCTAAAAGAGCAAAACAGGGAAAAATGAAGGGAGGGGAAGCGTTCCAAAATGATCGAGAACCGACTGGTCCGTTTACTGCTGCTGCTTGTTTCCATCGCTGTCGCATGGGCCGGCGTCGTCCCCAATTTGGCTGAAGACGAGCTTCCCCTGCCTAATGAGCGTTCTCAGCTCGCCGAGCGTTCCGCATTGGAGCAGAAAGCGACCGTGCGCAGCGCCTATTCGACCAAGCCGCAGCTGTTGACGAAAGCCCAGCCCATCACCGCGCTGCCGGCGTTCCCCGCGCTGTCCTCCATACGCAGGCTTCAACGCAGGCTCGCCGCGAAGCGCAGAACCCGTTCGGCCATAGGCCTCGGGTTGAAGCTGCTGATGCTGATGCCGATCAAATGCAACACGACCTTTTTATCCGCTAAATTGCGGAAGGTATGAAGCATTGCGGTCAAGTCATGACAAATATATAGAACCCACTATACGGAGGTCATAGTTCATGAATATTCGCGAATCGGATTTGCCAGGCATCGGGCGGAAGTTTCAGATCGATACGAAGAGCGGAGACAAGATGGTCATCGTCATTCACGATGACGGCCGGCGAGAGCTGTACCACTTCGATTACGACGATCCGGACGATTCGGTGTCGATGGTGACGCTTGACGACGACGAAGCACGGAGCATAGCCGGCATCGTGGGCGGCATGGCCTACAAGCCTAAAGCTTTGGAAACGATCGAAATCGCGCTGAACGATTTGATTATCGAATGGTACAAAATCGAACCGGGAGCGGCATGCATTGGCAAAACGATAGGCGAAATGCAAATCCGGCAAGAAACCGGCGCTTCGATTATCGCTGTCGTCGAGCACGACCACACGAAGCAAATCAACCCCGGTCCGGATTATGTGTTCCGCGTCAACAGCACGCTTATCGTAGCGGGCGAACGCCAGCATATTAAAAAGCTGAAGAACATCCTCCTGAGCGGGAGTGAATAACGAATGGACCATACCGTATTCCAGCTTGGTCTCGCCGTTACACTTATCGCTCTCGCTGGCCTTCTATCAAGCAAGCTGCGGTTCTCCGTCATTCCGTTCTATATTTTGATCGGAATGGCCGTAGGACCGCACGCTCCGGTTGTCGGGCTGTTCGATTTTCGATTTATCGAAAGCGCGTCGTTAATTGAGTTTCTGGGAAGACTCGGCGTCCTGTTCCTCTTATTTTACCTCGGTCTTGAATTTTCCGTCGGCCGGCTCATCAAGTCCGGCAAATCGATCGCAGTCGGCGGAACCATTTATATTGTCATCAACTTTACGCTCGGCCTTCTGTTTGCCTGGATCGTCGGCTTGCCTTTCAAGGAAATACTCGTTGTCGCAGGTATTACGACCATTTCGTCCAGCGCGATTGTCGCCAAAGTTCTGATCGACCTGAAAAGGACGGCCAATCCGGAGACCGAGATGATTCTCGGTATCATCATGTTCGAAGACGTTTTCCTCGCCGTCTACATTTCCATTCTGTCCGGGCTTGTGCTCAGCGGCTCGAGTTCGTTCGTCGATGTATTGATATCCGCGGGCGTTGCACTCGGTTTCATGCTGATCGTCCTGATCGTCGGCCGCAAATGCGCACCGCTCTTAAACCGGTTATTAAATATTCGCTCCAATGAAGTGTTTCTGCTGTTTATCTTCGGATTTCTGTTCCTGATCGCCGGCTTCTCCGAAACGATCCATGTTGCCGAGGCGATCGGCGCGCTCCTCTTCGGGCTCGTGCTCGCCGAAACGGAGCATATGAAACGGATCGAGCATATGATCTTGCCGTTCCGCGATTTCTTCGGCGCCCTGTTCTTCTTCAGCTTCGGTCTTACGATCGATCCGCTGTCGCTGGGAGACGCCGTATGGTTGTCGCTTGGCGCCGTCGTCATTACGCTGATCGGCAATTTTGTCGCCGGGATGCTGGCCGGTCGAATGGCCGGACTGTCGAACAAGTCGTCCGCCAACATCGGCTTGACGATCGTGTCCCGCGGCGAGTTTTCGATCATTATGGCGAATCTCGGCAAAGCCGGAGGATTGCTTGCAATCCTGCAGCCGTTCGCCGCACTGTACGTTCTGATTCTCGCCATTCTCGGCCCTCTGCTTACGAAGGAATCGAAAACGGTCTACAAAATAATCAACAAAATTTTCAGACTGGATAAGCCTAAAGCGGCGGCCGTAAGCAGCGTTCCGGATCGGGACAGAGAAGGATAAATCAGCCATCGGGATCGAGTAGGAGGGGGCG
>NZ_BOVJ01000167.1 GCF_018403665.1 Paenibacillus cisolokensis | reverse complement strand
CATGCTGGGCGTACCATGAAGACGGGGCGGCGGATTGGAATCCGCCGCCCCGTTCGGGTTGACCGCTCTTTTCGTTTTCGCGACGCGACTTTTCCAGGCGACTTTGCGACGCCGCTCGACGCTTCGATGAAACTCTTTCGATGAAACGCTTCGGCGCGACTTTGCGACGCAACTTTGCGGCTGCAGCTCTTATCGGCGCAGCTTATCAATGCCCGACTCTATCCGACACCGCCGGCTGCGGACGCAAATAGCGGGCAAGCAGACCGTGCTTCGGCGAGCAGACAAAGCTGAACAGAAAGACAATGCCCGTTGCGAACGCCATCGATCCGGAAATCGATGTGTCCAGCCAGACGGCCATATAATATCCGGCTACCGCCGCCGCGACGCCGAAAATTCCGCTGAGTCCCATCATCAAAGACAGCCGGTCCGTCCACAGATAGGCGGCCGCCGCAGGCGTGATGAGCATGGCGACGACCATGATCGCGCCGACCGCGTCGAAGGAGGCCACCGTCGTAATCGAGACGAGCGACATGAACACATAGTGCATCAGCGTAACCGGTATGCCGATGCTGGCCGCCAGCGCCGGATCGAACGAGGTGATTTTCCACTCCTTGTAAAAGGCGACGATAACCGCGGCGACAACGATCAATACGATGACCAATATCAAGGTCGCTTCCGGTATTTCGCCGATCCCGGGCAGCGCGACCTTGTTCCAGGGCACGAACGTGATCTCGCCCATCAGGGCGTGCTTCACGTCGAGATGGGCGTTGCCGGCCTGCGTGGCGATCAGGATGACGCCGATCGCGAACAAGGTCGTGAAGACGACGCCGATCGAGGCATCCTGCTGAACGCCCCGCGATTGAAACCATTGAACCAGCACGGCAGTAAGCAGTCCCGCCGCCACCGCGCCGATCAGCATATGGATGCCGCTCAGCTCGCGCGTCACGAGAAACGCGGCGACGATGCCGAGCAGCACGGTATGGCTGATCGCGTCCGCCATCATCGCCATTCTGCGCAAAATGAGGAGCGTGCCGACAAATCCGCACGACAATCCGACCAGGGAAGCGGTCAGCAGTATCCAAGCGGTATAGCTCATCCCGCGCTCCCCTCCTTCACGCCAGGCTCGCCGCTCCAGGAACGGGCGACGCTCTGCTTCTGCGCGCGCAGCTGAATCGCTTTGACGAGCAGCCCTTTCTGAGCGCCGAACAGAAGCGAAATGACGAACAATGCGGAGGAGGCGACGACGATGAACGGTCCGGTAGGCCAGTTGGCGCCGAATGTGCTGATCAGGGTGCCGCCCATCCCCGACCCGCCGCCGAACAAGGCGGACAGCAGAACCATACGCCTGAACGAATTCGTCCAGTAGCGGGCGCTGACGGACGGTATGATGAGCAGCGCCGCCATCAGAATGACGCCGACGGCTTGAATGCCGATCACGATGACGAGCACCAGCACCCCCAAATAAACGCCGTCCATCAGCCGGCGCGACAGCCCCAGCCCTTTTGCAAAATCAGGATCGAACAGAAACAGCTTCCATTCCTTGAAGGCGGCAAAGACGATCAGAATGACGAGGGCCGCCAGCACCAACATCGTATATACGTCCTTGCGGACCATCGAGGCCGCCTGGCCGTAAATGAATCCGTCCAGACCGCTCTGGTTGCCGCCCGCCGTCCGGTTGACGATCGTAAGCAGCATGATGCCGAATCCGAAAAATACCGATAAAATGATGCCCATCGCCGTATCTTCCTTGATGCGGCTCGACGAGCGGATCCAGTGGATCAGCAGCGCTCCGGCCAACGCGCTGGCGGCCGCGCCGGCGATCATGACGGGCATCTCTTTGACGCCGACGATGGCGAAGGCGATCACGACACCCGGAAGCGCCGCATGCGACAGCGAGTCGCTCATCAGACTTTGCCGCTTCCAATACGCGAGACAGCCAATCATGCCGGACGCCATGCCGAGAATCAAGGTGCTGAGCAGCACCCACTGCGCATTGGGCGACAATAGTGCGTTCATGACGACAACTCCTTCAGCCAGCGCAGCGCTCCGCCGTACGCGGCGATGACGTTATCTTTCGTAAAGACATCCTCCGTCCGACCGTGCGCAATAACCGTCCGGTTCAGCAGCAGCACGTGATCGAAGTAATCCTCCACGGTCTGCAGATCGTGATGGACGACCATTACCGTCTTGCCGTTTTGCTTCAATTCCTTCAGCGTCTCCATGATCGCCCGCTCGGTGGCGGCATCGACGCCGGCAAGCGGCTCATCCATAAAGTACAGGTCCGCATCCTGAACGAGCGCCCGGGCCAGAAACACCCGCTGCTGTTGGCCGCCGGACAGCTGGCTGATTTGCCGTCCGGCATAATCGGCCATTCCCATCCGGGAGAGGGCTTCCATGGCCATCTCCCGGTGAATGCGCCGCGGCCGCCTCAACCAGCCGATGCGTCCGTACAAGCCCATCATGACGACATCGAGCGCGTCGGTCGGAAAATCCCAATCCACCGATCCGCGCTGCGGCACATAGCCGACCCGCGTTTTGGTCCGGGCCAATGTGGAGCCGAAGAAGGATACGCTGCCCGCAAGCTTCGGATGAAGCTCCAACATCACCTTGAGCAGCGTCGACTTGCCCGCTCCGTTCGGGCCGACGATGCCGGTCAGAGAACCCGGCTGCACATCGAACGACACGTCTCGCAGCACGTTGTTTTTCCGATAGGCCGCCGATACGCCCCGCACCTGTAAAACGGTCATATTATTCGCCTTCTCCCGTCAGTGCATGATAGATCGTTTCAACATTGTGCCGGTACATGCCGATATAAGTGCCTTCCGTCGTTCCCGCTTCACCCATGGCATCCGAGAACAGCTCGCCGCCCAGCTTGACGGTCAGCCCTTTGCTGGCCGCTCCCTCGATAACGGCGTTGATCGTGTTTTTATTGATGCTGCTCTCGACGAAGACGGCCGGTATCCGGTATTCGAGCAGCAGCTTGATCGTGCCGTCGATATCGGCGAGGCTGACCTCGTCTTCGGTGCTCAGCCCTTGCAGACCGATCACCTTCATGTTATAGGCCCGGCCGAAATAGCCGAATGCGTCATGGGCGGTCACCAGCACCCGTTTCTCGTCCGGAATCCGGGCCATCTTGTCCGCCGCTTCCGCCTTCAACTCGTCCAGCTGTTCGAAATATTTCACTTTGTTGGCTTCAAAATATTCGGCATTGCCGGGCGAATGCTTCTTCAGCTCTTCCGTTGCCGCTTCCAGAGCCCCTTTCCACAGATCGATATCGAACCAGATATGCGGGTCGACCGCTCCGCCCTCATCCTTGAGCAGCCGATCTTCCGGCGTTGCCTCGGCAATCGCCAGCACCGGCTTGTTCTTGCCGATCTGTTCGAAAATTTCCGTCATGTTGCCCTCGAGATGCAGGCCGCTGTAGAAGACGATATCGCTCTCCTCCAGCTTCCGGATATCCCCCTGCGTCGCGTTGTATAGATGCGGATCGACGCCGGGACCCATCAAGCTTTGCACATTCACCTTGTCTCCCCCGATAACGGAGAGCGGCTCCGCAATTTGTGCGATCGTCGTCACGATATTTACTTTGTCGTCCGCGCCTGCCGCTGCCGGCTCGCCTTCCGTTTCCCCCTTCTGACCGCCGCCGCAGGCTGCAAGCACCAGCGTTAGCGCCAGCATCAGCAACGCGGCACTGACCCATTGCTTTGTTCGTCTTCGTCGTTCTTTTCTCACTTTTGTCTCTCCTCCTATACCGGGACTTGTGTACCGTGCAACGCTTAGACATGCACGACAGCAAATATATTTCCCTTGTGCAATTTTTATTCCTGTATACAAGATAACGATTGTTTTGCTTTGTGTCAATACTTTTTACTAAGGGAAACTTTCGGGACAAAAAAAAGATTAGGCCTTTTCGGCTAACCCCGTTTCGTCGATCGATGCCGGACATCCTTCCTAACTTCGAAAGCTGCGAAAAGCGGACATTTGCGGCTTGAGTATAATATGACGAACGGCGAAATGGCCGACATGACCGGTACGACGCGGGAAGGCGTAACCGGCTGCTGAACGAATGGAAAAAGGACGGGATTATCGCGCAGAAGGACGGCCGGCTCGTGATCCGGGATGCCGGCTATTTGCAAAATGTGCCGATGCGAGCAATGTCCGCAAGAAATATGCCGCATGTGACGGCAAAGAAAAAGCGCCTGGCTCATTCGTCCAAGCGCTTCGTGCCATTGGCGCCATTGACCGCCGCGGCGCATCAGTGTTGCAGGCCGGCGCCGGCGGCCGGCGTTTTCGGTCCGCGGCGGAAGAAGCGGTTCGCCTCTTTATGGAGCAGCGGGAGCACGTACCGGTCCAATCCGAATCGTCCGGCGTTGGCGCCTGCCGTGAGGACCAGCATGCCGAGCAGCATCAGCCACGGATTCGTGCTTACCGTTCCGGCAAAGACGAACATGAAGTTCATCAGCAATCCGAAGAAAGCGGCCGCACCGTCAACGTTCCGAGAATGAGTCCGAGACCGACCAGCAGCTCGCCCCACGGGATCAGAATGTTGATCAGTTTCACATTCGGCAGTGCGAAATGCTCCAGAAATGCCAGGTATGTCGGATATACCGCTTCGCCCGTCGTCTTGTCGGCAACCGGATTGGCGATAGCTCCCTTCAGAAACCCGGTGGCGTCGAAAGGCTTGTCGCCGGTAATTTTGTGCCATCCCGCAGTCAGCCAATGGTAACCGAGAAGGAGGCGAACCCATACGACCAAGCCAGCTGCCCAAACATTTTCTCTCCACCATTTCATCATCTTTGATCACCTCGGTTATTTGTTGTCTTCAGTATATCGCATAGGTCCGGAGAAGTATGTGACAATAATCACAAACTTTTTTGGTAACCGAACGTCACGCTTCCGAGGCGGCGCAAAAGAAAAAACGCCTGACGGCGTTTATCCTTGGACGTGGGAAACTCGACTTTCCATCACGTTTCGAACTTTATGACCTTGTCCAGTACAATGCTGAAACGGCTCGCAACTGTCATCTTATCGCCGCTTGATTCTTCCGAACCCGACTCTCGTCTTCGGTTTGAACGACTTCCGCGGCTGAAGCCAGCTGCTCGACTTGCCGCCGGAGCTGCCGCGTGTAATTTTGCCTGTGGAGGAACTCGAGGAAGAGGGAGATTTCCCGAATATGCTTCCGCCGCTGCCAACCTGGCCGGTATCGGCCTTGTGCGAACGCTTGAAGATCGAACCTTTCCGTTCGACGGTCATCGGCGGAACCGCTTTTTTCTCGGTGTCCGTCGGCATGTGGTACGTTCCCGTCTTCGGCTTGTACGTATCGCGATCGTTGTACCCACGGTAGCTGCCGCCGCCGTATCGCCCGTTGTCGAACAAGTCGCTGAGCAGGCTGGCGAGCAAATATCCTTCCAGGAAGCTCATGCTGTAATTGTTGCGGACATATTCCTTGGAGGACACTTCCACAAGCGTATCTTCCGGATTCGCTTCGTCCCGCTGCAGATGCACGATCCTGTCCGAGTAGACGAGGAACATCCGGTCCTCTTGCTCGTCCGAGATCTGGTCCGGCTTGGACGCTTCCGCCAGCTCTTTGGCAACCTCGGGCACCGACTGTCCGGCGGCGCGGTATACATATGACGTTTCCGCTCCGCTTCCATTCACCGATTCGAGCGGGTACGTCTCCTTGATCGTTTGATCGATGCCGCATGCGGCCAGGAGAGGGACGATAAGACTGACGACAAGCAACAGTTTTAAAGCTTTGGACCACTTCTGCCGCAAGCTTCTCCCCCCTAACTGCCGCGCAGGGCGCGAACGTCGGCGGGCAGCACGCTTTCGCCTTCGTACAGCATAAAGCGCCCGTCCTGCCATTCGATTCGAAGCAGCTTGCGGTCGTCGGACTGGTATTGCCATACATGCTGCTCGCCCCCCTGGACGAACGGCGTCCGGCCGACCGCCGTAATAAAGCCGGAGTACTGTTCCTCCAGATGGTACACGCGATCGTCCAGCTCCAGTATGGTCGGCACCTCGTCAACCGCATCCAGCCGGCCGTCGATCGGATCGTATAGCGCATAAGCCGTCCTTTCACGCTCTTCTATCGTCAAGTACCGAATCGTCGATCCGTCCTGCAGCGTCAGCACAATCTGGTTCCTTTGCCGGTTTTGCGTTCGCCCGACAACCTCGTACGTGACAAGCGACACTTCGCATATGTCACCCGGTCCGATCGTCAGCATGCTCGGAGTTGGCTTGAGCGGCTCCGGCTTTCGCATCAAGTTTTTAATCCGTTTGAACAAGCTCATCGCCATCGTCTCCTTCCGCTCATGATGGGTTACAGACATGCTCCGATAATCAGCGCTCCGGTGATGTGGAACGAACCGCCCATCAGCGCATGCGCCATTTTGCCGTCTTTCGTCCCCTGATCCAGATGCAAGCCGAACACCGACCGGAGACCGATGCGCAGCAGCGTCTCCAGCACAAGCAGAATGGCAAACGACAGCGCGGATACGATCAGCGCCTCGCCCAAATGATAGGAAGTCGTAATGGACTGGGACAAAATGTATGCCTGAGCGAGCAGCTTCATGATGAAGCGCGTCGCGACGGCCACATTGCCTTTCTTGATTTCCTCCATATCCTTGTAACCGGTGAACAGCGAATCGATCGCCATCAGCGCGATCAGAAGCACCGCACCCGCGCCCGTCCAAACGAGCATCCCGACATATTCGCTCAATGACATCGGACATCCCCCATTATCGAACCGTCAGCCGCCCGGCATATACAGAAGAAAAAACGCCTTTCGGCACTCGATTGGCATATGCCGCACAATCGCTGCCTTCGGACGTTTCTTCGCAAGAGCGGCGTCGGCTCCTTATTGTTGTTGTTCGTATTTCTTCATCAAGGCAGCAAGCTCGTCTTCGACTTCTTTGTCCTTGCCCAGGGCGGCGAACTCTTCGTCCAGCGATTTGCCTTTGCCGTTCAGCAGCTCGTTGCTCGCTTCGGCCTGCGCTTCCATCTGCAGCATCTTCTCTTCCATCCGTTTCATGCCGGCCGCCGCCGAATCGGTGTTGAAGCCAGCCAGTGACTTGTTGATTTCGGCCTGCGCCTTGGCCGCATTGTAGCGGGCGACAAGCGTTTCCCGCTTGTTCTTCATCTCGGCCAGCTGCTTGCGCATCTCTTCCAGCTTGCTGCGCAAATTGTCGGCTGCCGCTTTGTTCTGGTCGTAGCTGGCCTTGTATTCGTTCATCTTCTGCTCGGCCGCTTTTTCTCTTCAAGCGCGCGGCGGGCGAGCTCGATGTTTTGCATTTGCGCTGCCGTGTGGGCCTGCTCGTCACGCTTCTTCACAAGCGCGGCTTGTTCTTCATACAGCTGCTTGAACTTCTTCTCAATCGCAATTTGCGCGGCGACCGCCTTTTCCGCATCTTCGAGATCTTCCTGCATGTCCCGAATGTACTGGTCGGTCAGCTTGATCGGGTCCTCCGCTTTCTCGATCAAAGCGTAGATGTTCGACAACGTCAGGTCGCGCAATCGTTTGAAAATGGACATAATGTTTCGGCCTCCTCCGGATCTTCAGGTCTGATATGGTTTATGCTCATTTCTACGCAAAGATCGGTCCGCGTTTCCATATTTTTTGTTTTTCTTGTAGTGATGACCGCGTTGTACGTGATACAATAGTGCGAGACGAAGAACGTCCTTATTGCCGTTTACGCGGGCAAGGGGACGTTTCTTTTTTTATCATGCGGGAGGGATTGTATGATGAATTTTGAAGAAGCGCATCAAGCGTTTATCGCCCATCATGCGAGCCGCAGAACCGGGGAACGCAAAGGAAGATTGCTGAGAGGCCACAACTATGCGGAAAAATTGCTGCTCCAAAATGTATGGTGGCCGCTGTTCGGGTCGTTCGATTACTTGCATCCGGAATATGAAATCTACGATTGGAACCGAAAGTCGCAATTTCTCGATTTCGCCTTTCTTCCGCCCTTCGGACGGTTCGGACTGGAATGCGACGGTTTCCAAAGCCATGTCAAAGACATGGACCGCGAAAAATTCAGCTATTCCTTAAACCGGGACACTTTTTGACCGGAATGGGATGGCGAATCATCCACTTCTCCTTCGACGATGTCCAGTATAGGCCAGAAGTTTGCCGCATGCTGCTGAAGCTGGTGATCAGCCCGTATCTGATGCGGAACGCGGAAGAGCGCCCTGGCCCGGTGCCGGCAGCCGAAAAAGAAGTTCTGCGATTGGCATGGGAAATGGGCAGACCGATCCGCCCCATCGATGTGACGGAACACTTCAGCGTAAATTATCGGACAGCCCGCAAATGGCTGAAAAGTCTGGCCCTGAAAGGCTTTCTCTATCCGATCGATCGAGGCGGGAAGATTCGCTATTATGAATTGAAAACCGGCAACCCCGAACTGCTGTTGTAAAAAGCCAATGCCCGATTTGATTGTACTTCATACAACCAAACCGGGCATTTCGGACTCTCTGCACCGTTTTTATTGCATATCATGCAATGATATCGCCTTGAAACGGCATTTAGAGGGGGATTTCTTCGATTTTATTGTACAGTTTACAATTAAAATGGGCATTAGAGGTTCGTTGCATCGTTTGATTGTAAATCATGCAATTATATCGTGTGATGCAACTATATCGCGCTCTCCGCCAGCTCCAGCTCGATGACCGTATCGATTTCGTCGGGCAGTTCCGCGCCTTTCAGCGTAATGAACGCCCCGCTCTCGATATCGGAGTATTGTTCGGCCATCCACGGCGTCTCCACCTTCAGCTCGCTGCCGTCCCGCAGCAGCCTCGCTTTCTTGATCTTTCCTTTCAACCCTTGGAAATAGATGGGGCCGATGCCGCGGTCGAAGACGTGTGCATACAGCTTGTTGCCCTTCTGCGTGTAGCGCCCCCACTCCGGCTTCGGCAGGGCAGAAGCGCCGCAGCCGTATATGCTCTCTCCGTTCCGACGCATCCATTCGCCAACTTCGCTCAATATGTTCAGCGACTCGCGGGGAATTTCACCTTTGGCGTCCGGGCCGACGTTGAGCAGCAGATTGCCGTTCTTGCTGACGCATTCGACGAGCGAGCGGATCACCTGTTTGGGCGACTTGTAATTCCGATCTTCGGAATGATAGCCCCAATGGTCGTTCAGCGTAATGCACGCTTCCCACGGCACTTGATTGCCGTTCGCGTCGACGATGCCGCCCGGCGGAATGATCTGCTCCGGCGAGAAGAAATCGCCCGCGTATTCCTCCGGCTCGGTCGCCAGAATGTTGCCGCCCAGACGGTTGTCGATAATAAGGTTCGGCTGGATCGAGCGGATCATCCGGACGAGCTCGGTCGCGCGCCATTTCTCGCCGGTCATATTGTCGTAAGAGAAATCGAACCACATGATGTCGATCGGACCGTAGTTGGTCAGCAGTTCTTTCACCTGGCCGTGCATATAGTCCAGATACCGGCCGAAATCGATCGGCTTGTCTTTCGCCGCTTCGTTGTCCCGGTCCGGATGCGCTCTGTCGCCATAACCCGGGTAATCGTCATGATGCCAGTCGATAAGCGAATAGAGTACAATCCGACCTTGATGCCTTCAGCCCGGAAAGCGTCAACATATTCGCGGACGAGATCACGGCCGGCCGGCGTATACGTCGCTTTAAAATCGGTCAGCTTGCTGTCGAACAGACAGAAGCCGTCATGGTGCTTCGTCGTCAGCACCGCGTACTTCTGGCCCGCCTGCTTGGCCGCCTTGGCCCAGGCTTTCGGATCGTACCGGGACGCGTCGAATTCCTCGAAATACCGCATATATTGCTGGCGGCTCATCCGCTCGTTGCCGCGCACCCATTCACCTCTGGCAGGTATCGAATAAAGCCCCCAGTGAATGAACATCCCGAAGCGGTCGTGCAAAACCAGCGCGTTCTTTCTTCCCTTGTCTTCATCCGGCATCTTCCCTCCATTTATAAAAATGTTTACGCCGATCCGGTTCCTGATAACGTTTCCGAAAACGAAATCTTCCCAGTCTCCCCCACTGCCGCAGCTGCATACCGGTCCGTCCCGGATTGCTAGCTGATACTGTGAACGCGGTCGGCAAGCGAACGAAGCGCCGCCGGGTCGATCGGCGCCAAATTCGATTGGCCGTAACGAACGGCCGAGCCGAAATGCACTTCCTTCACGCCCGTCTGCTTGATAAACGAGACAATGCTCTCAGGCTTCAAGCCGCTTCCGGCCAAAATGGTTACCGAACCGCCGCGCGCCTCTTCGACCAGCCGCCGCATCGCCGGCACCGCTTCTGTAGCCGGCTGCGGTCCTGCGGATGTTAATACCCGTGTAATTTGCGGATACCGGCTTAGTGTCCGCAGCCCTTCAAGCTGGTCCTCCAGCTCGTCAAACGCGCGATGGAACGTCACTTGCAGCCCGCCTGTCAGCGGCAGCAGCGTTTCGAGCGCCCGCTCGTCGATCTTGCCTTCCGGCGTCAAGGCGCCGAGCACGACGCCGGCAGCGCCGCTACTTGCAATCGCCCTGATCTCCGCCGCCATCGTCTCGATATCATGCTTGGCATAAACGAACGAGCGGCTGTGCGGCCGAACCATGACAAAGACCGGAATCCGCACGGACTTTGCAACCTGCTCGACCAATCCGATTCCCGGCGTCAAGCCGCCCTCCGTAATGGCCGTAATCAATTCGAGACGATCCGCTCCGTTCTCCTCCGCCGTCAAAGCATCGTCCATACATGTCGCGATGACTTCCAATACCATACCTTGTCCTCCCGCTCTCCCGAGAATTGAAGCCGCGCCGGTTACCGCTGCGCGCGCTTCACGGCATAATCGGCCAGCAGCCGGGCGCCGTAGCCGGTTGCGCCCGCTTCCGAATAGCCGACATCTTGCTTGTATTGTACCGTCCCGGCCATATCGATGTGGACCCATCTCATCGAATCGGCCACGAACCGGCGAAGGAAGAGAGCCGCCGTTATCGCCCCCGCCAGCGTCGAGCCGCTCACATTGCGCAAATCGGCATAATCGCTGCGCAGCTCCGCTTCGTACTCATCCATAAGCGGCATCGGCCAGAGGCGCTCGCCGTTGCGTTCGCCGATCTCGACAAGCTCGCGCGTCATCTCCTCGTCGCCCCATATCCCCGCGATGCCGAGGCCGAGCGCCACCCCGATATTGCCGGTCAGCGTGGCGATATCGATCGCTTCCGCGGCGCCGATATTCGCCGCGTGGATGAGCGCATCCGCGAGGATGAGCCGCCCTTCGCCATCGGTGTTCGCGACCTGAACGGTCAGGCCGTTCGGATAGCGAATGACCGAGGAGGGCAGCATCGCCCGGGAATCCGGCAAGTTGTCGACGACCGGTATAAGTGCGGTCACATTCACCTTGGCGCGTTCCCGCAGCAATATATCCATCGCGCCGACGACTGCGGCCGCTCCGCCCATGTCCATTCGCGCGTCGCTAATGTCGCGGCCGGTTTTCACATTCATGCCGCCCATATCGAACGTGACGCCCTTGCCGACCAGCGCCAGCATCGGCAGCCGCGGATCGCCTTCATAGCGGATTTCGACGAGTGCCGGCTCATGCCTGCCGCCCGCGCCTACGGCGATCAAGCCGTTCATCCGGCGCTCCGCCAGCTCCTGCCCGCGATAGACGCGCACCTTCACCGGCGCGTCGTCGCGGCTGAAATATTCGGCCATCCATTCGGCGAACCGCTCCGGGTTAAGCGCTTCAGGCGGCTCGTTCACCCGATCGCGGGCCAGCATGACGCCCGCCGTCCGGTTGCGCGCCGTTCGAACGACCGCTGCCAGCTCATCGCCGGACAGCTCCGGCCAATCCTCCGAACGCAGCAGCAGCTCGACATCGCCTTCCGTCTTCGTGGCTTGGCGGAAGGCGTCGAACCGATAGAGGCCAAGCATCCAGCCTTCCAGCCAGGCTTGCAGCCATTCGGCCGCCGCAATGCCGCCGGCGACGGTGACGGCAGCGCCCGAAAGGCCCGACGGCTCTCGCACGAGCAAAGCGCTGCCGCGGCCTTCGCGCAGCAGCGCACGGGCGCTCGCGCCGCCGGCGCGGCGAACCCGCTCGAGCGTCAGCTCGCCGCGCCTGCCCATGCCCGCCGCCAGCACGTCATCGTCTCCTTCCGTCCGGCCGTACAACCAGGTGACGGACTCGGCCTTCCTGCCGGCTTCCCCGAGCCGGAACGGGAACGGTTCGTCCGCATAAGCCGGATATACGAGCGCGGCTGGCGCAGCGGCGGCGTCAATCAGCACCTTCATCGCGCTTCGCCCCCGCGAACGATTTTTTCCATCCTTCGATTTCACCGATCGGCCCTTCTTTCATCCCCGTTCTCCTCCTTCCGCCATGACCGGCTGCGTTTCCGCATCCGCTGTGGCGTCCCTTCACGGAATTCGATACTCCAATTTCAGGCCTGCCATTCGAACACGGCGCGGCGCATGCCGACCTCCGTGCCGGCGTCATTGACAATCGTGTTGGGCGCGAGCGCGTACAGCCGTTCGATGGTCTCCCGGTTGCCGTAGCCGAGCCGTTCCAATATCGAAGCGATAATACAGGGCCATACATGCTCGGCGCCGTCGGATACTTTGAGCGCAACGCCGAGCCGCTCCTTACGCAATCCGATGGCGTATACGCCTTTCGCCCCGCCTTTGGCGACCAGATTGGCGTCGCGCAGCAGCGCAGAGCATACGAATTTCGTATCGGCGATCATGTCGGGATATTCGTTCATCAGCTTGGCGATCGCAGCCGCGGCGTCGCGGGTGTCGGCATCGCCGATCAAATCCGGGCAAGCGAGCTTCAAATACGACAGCGCAATTTTGCGAAGCGGAAGCGCGAAGATCGGCAATCCGCAGCCGTCGATGCCTCGCGGAATCTTCTCCTTCGGCACCTCGGCGAAATAGGCGACCGTCTCCAATATTTCCCGATGCACCGGGTGGTCCGGCTCATAATACGTCCGCATATCCCATCCCATATGCTTGCTGAGCGCGATCAACCCGGCATGCTTGCCCGAGCAGTTGTGGAAAATGCGCCGCTTCGGCTCATGCGCCCGGTAACGCTCCGCTCTGGCGTCCTCGTTCAGCGGATAGGAGGCGCCGCAGCGCAGAATGTCTTCGCTGATGCCGATTTTCCGATACATCGATTCGAGCGCTTCGATATGGAACGCCTCACCTCGATGGGATGCGGCAAACAGCGCCGCTTCCTGTCCGGTCAAACCGTACACGTCCGGAATGCGCCGCTTCATAGCGGGAATCGCCTGAAACGGCTTGGCGGCCGACCGGAGAAACGTTATATGCTCCGGATTGCCGGCTTTATGGACTGCGCTTCCTTTCTCATCGACGACGCAAATCGCGCCATAGTGCACATTTTCCAGCACGCCGCCGCGATACTCTTCTACCAATGCGGTAAATCCCATCTTCCCTTACCTCCCGATCAATGTAAATCGCCTTTTTCAATTTCCGGAACCTCCGGTTACGACAGCTCGAAAAAACGGTTTTGCGACAACAGCCCCGAGCCGATGACGACGCCGCGTTCGTTTAGCTCGGAACGGTGAAACGCAAACGATCCGCGCAGCGGCTCCCAAATAAAACGCGAATGACAAAGCGCTTCCACTTCTTCGTACACTTCCGGAATTTTGTCCACCAGCTCCCCGCTCAAGATGACGCTGTCGGGATTGTACATGCAAACGATATTGTTGACCGTAATCGCCATATACATAAGTGCCCGTTCGATCAACTGCACCGCCCATTGTTCGCCCGATCGCCTCGCCTCGAACAGTTCTTCGATCGTGCGGATCGGACGGATGCGGTTCGCTTCCGACAATAGCGAGCCGATATTAATGTAGGTTTGCAGACAGCCCGTTTTGCCGCACTCGCACATCATGCCGTTCGGGTCCACTGTCGTATGCCCGATCTCGCCGGCGCTGTTCGTCTCGCCCCGGTAAATTTCCCCTTCCAGAATAAGCGCCGAACCGACGCCATTGCCGAAGCCGAGCAACGCGGTGCGGCTCGAGCCGATCGCGACGCCTTTCAGATGCTCGGCAAGCGCCTTCACTTTCAATTCATTGTCGACGGCGACTTCGTATCCGGTCAGTTCCTTCAGCCTATCGGCAAGCGCGACATTTTTCCAGCCGAGCTGTACGGAGAACATGACGATCCCCTTCTCGTTGTTTACGATACCGGGGAGACCGACGCCAATGCCGACGATGCGGGTCCGGTCGATTTCCTGAAGCTTCGTAAGCCCGTCGATCGCCTCGCTGATCCGCGCGATCGTCTTGTCGGGGCTTTCATCCGGATCGCGCGGATATTTGCCGCCGCATAGCAGATTGCCCTGTAAATCGACGATGCCGACGTTCATATGGCCGCGATCCAGCTCCACGCCGATCGACAACACCGAAGCGCTCACGATATCGAGGAGCGTCGACTTCCTGCCAACGCCTTCCGATACTTGATCGGACTCGAACAGATAGCCCTGTTCGGTCAGCTCGGTCACAATTCGGCTAACCGTCGTCGGGCTCATGCCCGTTCGTTTGGCAATGGCGGCACGGGAGATCGGATGTTGGTTTTTAATCATCTCAAATACGGTAAGCCGATTTTGTCGCCTGATAAAATCTTGATCATGCTTTTTCACGAACCAATCACCCTATTTTTTCTCCACTGCATTAATTATAAAAGAAAACTAAAAAACCTCCTAACAAAAAACGCCCGTTTTCCCTTAAAATTATCGACCTTCCTCCCGACCTTTTCTCCAGTGATGTTATTTAATATAATTCATGGCTGAAACCGTAGTTCCGA
>NZ_BOVJ01000166.1 GCF_018403665.1 Paenibacillus cisolokensis | reverse complement strand
TGCGGCGCGGGCGCGGCCGCCCCGTCCCCATGGGCGGCCGCCTGGATGGCGGCGCTGGCGCAGCGCCGCGCCGCGGGCGATTCCGGCCGCCAAGGCTCCGCCTGGGCGGCCTGGTATGCGCCGCCGTTCGTTTACGGCGGCGGCGGGGACGGCGGCATCGAGCTGCGCGCGATGCCGGGGACCGCGCACGGGCTGTTCGGCGAAGACGCCCGTGCGCGGTTTTACCGGGAGCGGTACCGTGTCGCTCCCGCGTCGGACCGGATGGGGGTCCGTCTTGACGGCCCCCCGCCGGTACGGGAATCCCGTGCGGAACTGCTCTCGCACGGGGTATTGCCCGGCGCCGTCCAGGTGCCCGATGGCGCCGGGCCGATCGTGCTGGCCGCCGGCTGCCAGACGACCGGCGGCTACCCCGTCATCGCGCAAGTCGCCACCGTCGACTTGCCGCTGCTCGCGCAGGCGAAACCGGGCGATTGGGTCCGGTTTCGGCCGATCGCGCTGGCCGAGGCGCAGCGCCTCGACCTGATGCTCGAACGCGCCATGCGCGTCCTGAAGACGGCTATACGCTGCCGTCTGCCGTAACGGGACTGGCGGCGGAACATTGCCGCCTTGTGCATGATAGGCCGGGTTCCGGCAAGCGAACCCGAGAAGGAATCGAAGGAGACGTCTATGACAAGGAACGGATCAGAGCGGGAACGGACGACCGCCGGCCAGCGCCTGGCGGTCGACCTGAATTGCGATTTCGGCGAAGGCTTCGGCCCGTATGCGTTCGGCCACGACGACGGGCTGCTGGAACAGGCGACAAGCGTCAATATCGCCTGCGGCTTTCATGCGGGAGATCCGCATACGATGCGCCAGGCCGTAGAGCGCGCCGTTTCGGCCGGCGCAGCGGTCGGGGCGCATCCGGGGCTGCCCGACCGGCTCGGCTTCGGGCGGCGCGAGATGGCGGTCACGCCCGACGAGGTGTACGATTTCGTCGTCTACCAGATCGGCGCGCTGGACGCTTTCGTCCGTGCCGCGGGCGGCACGCTCCATCATGTCAAACCGCACGGAGCGCTGTATCATATGGCGGGCGCCGACGAGGCGATCGCGGAAGCGGTCGTGCGCGCCGCGGCCGTCTTCGGCAGCCATCTGTTCGTCTACGGGCAGTCCGGAACGCTGCTGCCGGTTGTGGCGGAACGCTGCGGCCTGACCGCCGTTTCCGAAGTGTTCGCCGACCGGGCGTACCGGCCGGACGGCCGGCTTGCGGACCGGCGGACGCCCGGCGCGCTGCTGGAGCGACCGGAGCAGATATTGCGCCAGGCGCTCGCGATGGTGCTGGAAGGCCGGGCCTATACGCCGGACGGCTCCGCCGTGCCCGTGCGCGCGCAAACGATCTGCCTGCACGGCGACGGCCGCGACGCGGCTTACGCCGCGCAATATTTGCGGCGCGGCCTGCAGGAGGCGGGGATAGCGGTCGAGCCGCCGCGGCGGAATTTCGCGCCGGGCTGACAGGCTTTTTCACCTGATCGCCCTTGCGGACAATCGGCCGCCGATTGATGCACGTTCCCTGGTTCGAACGCAAAGAGCGGGGTACGCTAGCCGTCCGTCCGCGGCAGACCGCGCCGTCAGGCCGAAGCCGGTCCGGAAACCGCAGCCCTGTCTTTCGGCGAAGCGGTCAGCGGCGCACTCCGTCTTCGAACAGGATGAGGTTGGGGTTCGATCGGAACGTTCGGGGCTATCGTCCGGACAGACGGGTCTCGTCGACCGGATCGCCATCTCCGGAAGAAGTATAGGCGATCAGCGCGACCGGCACGCCGATCTGCTCGCTCAGCCGGCGTTCCCACTCGCGGATATGCTCCACCGCTTCAGGCTTGTCGTCGAGCCGGGCGATTTTGTACGAAGGATTCGTCATACTTGCGGACTCCTTTCCAAGTTTTGAATTAGGCTTGCTCGTATTAGCGTGCCAGATTGTCCCGGATTATAAACCCCGGCCGACCATAAGGACGCGGACCGGCCTCGAATATAAACCGCAACAACAGCCGGCCCGGTAGACGGGTCCGGCCGTTATTTTAACAATGGTGGCAGCCGCTGCAAAGGCGTCAAGTCCGACAACGTTCCGGATCGCTGGGGAAGACGAAGCGGCGCTTTTTACAGCCTACGAACGATCCGATCGGCGAAATCTCACGAAATATTCGGAATTGGCGTCTGTTATCGGCCCGGACGGTCTAGTACACTAATAATAAGCTTGGCAAAAGAAAGGATGCCGCATATGAACAATATATGGTTTCGAATTCGGCCGGCATTCCGCCGGTTGGCGTTATGGATCGGGATCGCGCTGGCGATCTGGGCGCCGCTTGCCTGGCTTCAGACCGGTTCAGCAAGCGCGCATGCCGTCTTGGAACGCTCGGTTCCGGAGCCCGGCGAACGGATGGAGGAAGGACCGGCCGCAGTGGAGCTGCACTTTAACGAAGCGGTGGAGAGCGATGTCGGGTCGATCGCCGTACTGGACGACCGCTCGAATCCCGTTACGGAGGCCCGGCCGGAAGCGCCCGGCGACCGCAAATCGCTCCGCTTGCCGCTGCCTGAGCTGAAAGAGGGCCGCTACACCGTATCTTATAAAGTCGTATCGGCGGACGGACATCCGGTAAGCGGTTCCTATGTTTTCGTCGTCGGCAACCCGCCGGCTTCTCCCGACGCGTCCGCTTTCGACCTGCACAAGCAGGTCGGCCATGAAGGCCACGGCGGGTATGGCGCGGAAAAGCAATTGACGGTCGAACAATTCATCATGTACACCATTCGGGTTTTGTACTATGCCGCTCTGCTGCTGGCAGCGGGAATTATGCTGTGGTACGCGCTGTCGAAAGGGCGGCAGCCGGCGCTCGAGCCCTGGCTGGCGAAATGGGGGCTTTACGGCATGCGGGCGCTGCTGACCGGCACGCTCTTGTACGTGTTTATGTCGACGCGCGAGCTGATGGAAGGGCTGCCGCTCGCCGATTGGGGCTCCCTGCTGCTGTCGACGTCGGTCGGGCAGATATGGCTTTCGCTGCTGCTCCTCGCCGCAGTCGGCTTCGCGGTCATGAAGGCCGGCCGCATAGCCGCTCTGCTCTGGACGGCGGCGCTGCTGGCGGTCGAAAGCCTGAACGGTCATGCCGCCGCGATGGAGCCGAAAGCGATGACGGTCGCGGCGGACTTTGTCCATTTGCTCGCGGCCGCCGTGTGGGTGGGCGGGCTGACGCTGCTGCTCGCGTTATGGTTCGGAGACCGCAAGGAAGCCGGACGTTTCGCTCCGGCGTTCAGCAATGCCGCATGGCTGTCCGTCGCGCTGCTGGCGCTCAGCGGCATCGGGCTGACCGTTTATTTTATGCCCGGCTGGGACTACCTGTTTTACACGCCGTGGGGGACGCTGCTGCTGATCAAATCCGCACTTGTCCTGTTGGTGATGATTGTCGGCGTGCTGCTGCGGCTTAGGGTTCGCAAAGGACATTTTCCAAAGGGCACGCTGCTCAAAATGGACGGCATTCTGATGGCGCTTATTATCGTCATTGCGGCGATCTTCACTTCGATCAGCCCGTTGCCGGAGAACGAGCCCGTCAACTGGCACCAGATGGGCGAGGAGATGCATGTGACGGTCCGTATTTCGCCGAATGTGCCCGGCGACAACAAATTTACGGTGAAGGTTTGGCTGCCCGAAGATGTCGGCACACCGAAATCGGTTGCGCTGCGGCTTCTGTCCGAAGACCGGCCGGAGAGCGGGCCGATCGATATTCCTCTCGAACCGTACGAGGATGACGAATTCGACGCGTTCGACGGTTTCGTGAAAGCGACCTACCGTTCCGAAGGACCGTATTTGCCGTACGCCGGCCGCTGGATCGCGGAGGTTCGCGTTCTGGATCGCGACGATAACGAACGAGTGAAGCGGCACCCGTTCCGGAATTATTGAACGGAAAATGTGCGACGGGGGAGAGAGCGGTGACTTACGCGGCAATCAAACGATTCATTTTGTGGACGCCGACGATTACGATCGGGCTCTGGGAATATTTGCGGCATACGGTGCTGCTGCCATATCTGTCGATGGATCTCGGCAATTTGCTGGCGCCGGTGCTCGTATTTCTCGTTACGGTGACGCTGCTGCGCAAGCTGTTCGCTATGCTGGAGCATACCCAGGAGGAGCTGCAGCGGGAGAAGATGGTCAAGGCGGCGTTTCAGGAACGCGAGCAGCTCGCCCGCGAGTTGCACGACGGCATCGCGCAATCGCTTTTTCTGCTGTCGGTGAAGCTGGACCGGCTGGATCGCGCCGAAAGCCCGGAAGACGTCAGGGAGACGACGTCTCGTATCCGGCGCACCGTGCGCCGCATTCACGACGACGTAAGGCAGTCGATCGCGGCCTTGCGCAACCCGCCGGCCGCCGCGGACCTGCCGTGGATGCAGTCGCTGCGCGCGCTTGCGGGGGAACTGGAGTCGAGCGGCGGCGTTGACGTTACGCTCGATTGGCGTCTGCCGGACGGATCGCTGACTCGCAAGGAGAAGGTCGAGCTGCTTGCGATATTGCGCGAGGCGGTCATGAATATCCGCAAGCATGCGCGGGCGCATCGCGTTACGATTGCCTGCGTTCCCGACACGGAGCCGGCGGACGGCGGCGAACGCTCCGGGATGACAACAGCGGCCGCTGCCGACAGGCCGAAGCGTCGGTCCGCACGGCATCGGACCGGCCGCGCTTCCTCGGCGGGGTTCAGATGCACCGTCCGGGACGACGGCTTGGGCGCCGATCCGCAAGCGCTCGAAGCGAAGGGCAAATACGGCGTGCGCATGATGCGTGACCGCGCGGAAGCGATGGGCTGGTTCGTGGAGATTCGCTCCTGTCACGGCGAGACGGAACAAGGCGAGGGCCTGCCTTCCGGAACTGTCGTGGAAATCGTCAAGAAAGGGGAGGCCGGCAGATGGAAGATGCGGTCGGGCCGATCCGGGTCTTGATCGTTGACGATCATCCGGACGGTCGGGAAGGGATGCGGGACATTGTCGGTTCGGATCCCGCATTTGCTCTGGTCGGGGAAGCCGCCGGCGGCGAAGAGGCGCTGCTGCTGGCAGAAATGCTCAGGCCGGAGCTCATTTTGATGGACATCCGCATGCCCGGTATGGACGGGCTGGAGACGACGCAGCGCATCAAATCGCGGATGCCCGCGGTCAAAATCGTCATGGTTACCGTATCGGACGACATTACCGATCTGTTCGAGGCGATCAAGCGGGGAGCGCAAGGGTATTTGCTGAAAAACCTGGAGCCTTCCGCATGGCTGGAATATTTGCGCGCCGTTGCCATGGATGAAGCGCCCATGACGAAGGAGCTCGCGTTTCGGCTGCTGCAGGAATTTACGGCTAGCGGCGGCGGCGATTCCCGCATGGGCGGCAATGCGGAAGAACGGCGGCACGGCGGCACGGAGTCAGCCGGCGAATCGTCCCGCGGCATGCGCGGGAAACTTCGCGGAGGATGGAGCGGGCGGGAAGCCGGGGCCGCGAAAAGCGGCAGCGCTTCGCGGGATGACGCCCCCAGCAGCGACTGTGCGGTCATGACGCCCCTGACGGCGCGCGAGATTGAAGTGCTGGAACGGGTGGCCCGAGGCGATTCCAACAAAGCGATCGCCGCCGCTTTCGGCATATCCGAGCATACGGTCAAAAATCATCTTAAAAATATTTTGCAGAAGCTTCATTTGAACAACCGGGTTCAATTGACAAGGTACGCATTCGAGCACGGGATGGTGGATGGCAAATCACGCTGAAAACGCGCGGCCGGCAACGTACACGAAGCTGACGTTCGCAAAATGAACGTTCACGAGCCGTGGTTCACGACTCTAACGTTCAGAATCAAGTCGCTCACAACACTGTTCCTCGCGAACCCTTCGTATACAACGTTGCCGTTTACGATGCTGTCGCTCCAAACCCGCTGCTCCAACCCGCCGCATACAACGTTGCCGTTCACGAGGCTATCGCTCCAGGCTCCTTCGCTCGAACCAGTAATTAACCCCGCCGCTGCAATTCCATCACTCCGCCCCAGCCTATTCCCTCGATCGTAACGAATCGTAGACACGCTATTCGCTCGAAAATCCGCTTTTATTTGTTCTTACGAATCTGAGACACGTTATTGAGGTCGTAATTGCAAATTATTACCAAAATATCGTAAATAGCGTGTTTTAGTTTCGTTACATTTCTTTCCAAGGCCCAATCGACCATAATAAGGTTTGTGAGATTCGTTAGCCGAGAAGGGCATCCACCCCGTCGCTTACAACGTTGTCGTTTCCGAGCCCGCCGCTCTAAGCCGTCGCTCTCACCTGTCGCTCCGACTCCAGCCTATACCTTTTGATTGTAACGAATCGTAGACACGCTATTTGCTCGAAAATCCCCTTTCATTTGTTCTTACGAATCTGAGACACGTTATTGAGGTCATAATTGAAAATTATTACCAAAATAGCGTTAATAACGTGTTCTAGTTTCGTTACATTTCATTAAAGGCCCCAATCGACCATAATAAGGTTTGTGAGATTCGTTAGCCGAGAGGGGCATCCATCTGATACTGGCACGAGAGGCTATACTGGCACGAGAGGCTATGCTAGAACGACGGTCCGTGCTGGCACGACAGGCTATGCTGGAACGAGGGGTCATGCTGGAACGACGGGTCATGCTGGAACGACGGTCCGTGCTTGACTAACGTTCTTGCTTGACTAACGTTCCGTGCTTGGTTAACGGTCCATATTTGGCTAACAGGCCGTGCTTGGCTATTCGGCTTTGCGCCAGTCACATTTTCCGGTATTCTACCGACGGGATGCCGGTTATTTTTTTGAACATCCGGTTCAAGGAGGTCCGCACCAAACCCGCTGCTCACAACATTGCCACTCATAACATTGTCACTCATAACATAGTAACTCCGGACTTATCGCTCATAACGTAGTCGTTCCCGAACCCGCCACTCCGAACTCGTCCTTCCAACCCACCGCTCCCACCCATCGCTCACAACGCTATCGTTCACAAAGCTGTCAAGGCGCCATAGCTCTTCCGGGTCATGCTCGGTCGGCGGACGTTCCCTATACTTGATCGGGTAGAACAATATTCGAACAGGGAAGGGAAGATCGATTATGACGAAAAATGGACCGCATGGGCGATTGCCGCGATCGTGTCGCTGGTTTTGGCGAGCGGAGCGAGCGCACATGTGACGGTTTGGCCGAAAGAAGTGCCGAAAGGATCGTACGAGGTGTTTACAGTCCGAGTGCCGAGCGAGACGAAAGGTACGGAAACGGTCAAGGTCGAACTGCGGATTCCCGACGGTTATCAAGCGGGGCGGATTCAGCCGGTTCCCGGCTGGTCTTATTCGCTGGAGCGGGACGCGAACGACCGGATCACAAGCATCGTGTGGGAAGCGGAAGGCAAAGGGCTGGCCGACACGGAATTTATCGAGTTTAAAATAAACGGCAAAGTAGCCGACGACGCCGTCGAGCTTGTATGGAAAGCGTATCAGACCTATGCGGACGGAAGCGTCGTCGAATGGGTCGGCGCCCCCGATGCCGACAAGCCCGCTTCGGTAACCGCCGTCGTCGACGGGGCTCCGCAAGCCGACGGCCACGGCGCCGCACCGTCAGGGGCCGCAGACGCGGACAAAGATCATGCCGCGGACGAAGCGCAAACGGCGGCCGGCGGCAAGCCGGATACCGCGACATTGGTGCTGTCGATCGCAGCGCTCGTCGTCGCCATTGCGGCATTGATTTCCGCGCTTGCCCGCCGCCGCCGGGTCTGACGCGGCTGTTGCCTGCATTCTGCTCGCAACATTGAATCGAATCGGCGGCGCCCCGATTTCGAGTCTGGACCCCGCTCGCGCGGTGGTTCCCGATCGACTCGGCATATTCGGCGTTTCACAACGCGATGACGAGTCCCGGGTTGTTGCACATCTCCCGTATAATGGATTTCCATTATGCGGGAGTTTTTTTATGGTACGCCCAGCATG
>NZ_BOVJ01000165.1 GCF_018403665.1 Paenibacillus cisolokensis | reverse complement strand
CCTTTACAGCCGTGTCCATCTCATCCCTCCTTGCTCGCCATTGCGATTTCTTTATGGTCATACCGAAACGAACGTTAACGCGTTCAGCCGTCCGGGACGGCTGCGGTCCACCGCCTCCAGCCACAGGCAAAGCTCCGCGCGGCGATCCCGGAACCATACGCCCGGCAGGTAGAACGTATCCGGGCTGCCCCCGGTCATGATCGGCCTTGCGTCGCCGCCAGGCGTCCATATGCGGCCGACGATGCGCCCTTCCATCCAGACGGTCAGCTTCAGGCCGCTGCCGTCGACACGGACGCGCCACCCTTTCCCGCCCGCGGAATTATCGCATGTGCCGTACAGCCAGGCCGTGCCGCCCGGTTCGAGCTCAAGCGGGAACTCCGCGAGCGCGGCTCTGTCCCGCACATCTACCGCCTGCGCCAACAGTTCCCGCTCTCCGGCTGCGCCGAGCGTCCAATCCGCCGCCTCCACCCCTTCGTACAGCAGCACCTTTCCGGCGGGCAGACCGAGCATTCTCTCGGCGTAAACGGTCAGCTTCACAGGCCGGCCCGGGACGACATAGGGCGTAATGTCGACATAAGGATCGAACGGATTCACCTCGCCGGTATCCCGGCCGTTCACATACAAGCGAACGAGCGATTGCAGCCCATCGAAGTGCAGCGTCCAGGAATCGGCGGCTTCCGATGTCGGAACCGTGCGGCTGTAGCATTCGCGAGCGGGATGGTCCGCCGACAGCCAGCCTCCGAACGAGACGACCGGCAGCAGGCCGCTGTCGATGCCGTCCTCCGGCTCCGCTTGACCGGCAGGGCCGGCAGTCCGCCGCACCCGCCAGTTGCCCGACACGTTGCGAACGTCCGTAATGGCCGCCATCCCTTTCATTCCTTTCATGGCCGACAGCCGCAAGCCGGGAAGGCGGATATCGTCGAAGTTCGAATGACCCCATATTTCAGTGCGGGCCGCAAGACGTTCGACCGGCGCTTCCGCAGCGAGCGGCACATAGCGGCTGCTCCCGCCGGGTACGACGGTTCCGGCGTAACGGCCGTCCGCATACAGCGAAATGACATCGCTGCCCCGGCGGATCAGCACGCCCTTCACCGGCGGCCTGCCCGGGCGGGACGGCACCGTCGCCCCATACCATGCATAGCCCCTGTATATGCCTTCCGTCTCCAGCCATGAGGGCGACGCCAGCTTTTTACAGCCGTCCGGGCCGGCTGTCGGCAGCGCGGGCGGGACATCGCAGCGCCTCCATTCCTGCACCGCCTGTTCCGCCGCATTCGAACGCTGCGGAGGCTTGACTAGACGGACCGACCCATCCTCTTTTAATTCATCCATATAGAGCGCTTTCAATCTATTTGTCATGATGAGCCTGAGCAACCGGCCGTCCTGAAACCGGATAAGGCAGCGCGCCTCCCGGCCGGAATCGAACGTTACGACCACGTCGCCGTCCCGCCGGATGGCGGATGCATGCTCCGCCGCAATTACGGCCGGCTCCTCCAGGCGCAGCACGACCGTTCCTTCGCCTTCGGCATGGAAGGCGAGCGCCGCGCCTTCTGTTCCGGTAACGGCCATGTGCAGTTCGGCCGTCGAGCTTACGATCGTTCCCGCGAACCCCCAGATGGAGAGCGGCACGCCGTACGGCAACGCGACCGACTTCCCCGCCGGAATCGTAATTGTGGCCGGTTCGCGGCCCGCTTCTTCCGCCCCCGGCACCGCTGCCGTTACGGTCTTGTCGTCATCGGTCAAGTTCGTCAAGAACAGGAGGCTCCCGCCGCCGTGCAGCTTCAGCGCCGCCGGACCGGCGACGCCGACGGCTTGCCCGGCCAGCGCCGGCCGGACGCCGGCCGCAGCCGCCCGCGCAAGCGGAGCGCCGTAAGCCGCGATCAGCCGGCTCAGCAGTCTCCCCTCGTAAGCTTCCTCCCGGATATGCCCTTCGGGCGAAATCATCCCCCCGAAGTCGTAGTCGCTTGTCAGGAAGGCGAGCGGCCGGCCCCAATTGTTCGTCGCGTTCGTAAAGCCGAAATCGGTGCCGGACACTTGCAAATACGGACCTAACAGCTTCACGCCGCAGGATAGGAGGCGCCGGAGCAGCGTGTGCGACCGGTTCGTTTCCGTTACGAGCAGCGGATATCCCCGTTCTTCCAGCAACGCCCGGTAATGAAGCACCTTCGCCTCCAGCTCGGGATCGCGATTATCCGGGTAAAAATTGCATGTCGGCATAACCCCGTCCGCCAGCCCGGTCGCCTGGACGATCCCGCCCTGGCCCGCGCAAGCGAAAAGCGGTACGGTAATGCCGCATTCGAGCGCCATGTCCCGCAAGGCGGACATATATCCGCGCGGGTCCCCGCAACCGTAAAAGTCGAGCTCGTTATCCAGTTGAACGGCGATCACCGTTCCCCCTTCCCCCGCCTGGTTCGCCTTCAGAATCGGCATAATCCGGTCGAACCACCGGGATACGTCGCGCAAAAGCGGGCGTCGTTGTCGCGCAGACGGAGATTCGGCCGGGCAAGCAGATAGGCGGGCAATCCGCCTCCGTCCCATTCGGAGCAGATGTACGGTCCGGGTCTGGCCACCACCCACAGTCCCGTCTCGGCCGCGAGCTTCAAAAAAGCGTCCGCGTCCCGCTCGCCCTCAAAATCCCACTCTCCTTCCCGCAGCTCGTGGTAATTCCATGGAAAATACACATCGATACTGTTGTAGCCGATCGCTTTCAACTGTTCCATCCGTTCTTTCCAGAGCAGCCTCGGGATACGGAAATAAAACAGCGAGGCGCATAGCAAAATCAGGGGCTCGCCGCCGATCCGGACGGCATCCGTTTCAAACCGCACGTTCATTCTTCCTTCGACAGCCTTGCTCAAATCGCTCCCTCCCAATCCGCTTGTTGGGCGCTACCGATGAAACCCATTTCATAATTGTGTATGTAACGGGTTTCATTAACATGAATGAAACGGGTTTCATTTTGTTCCGCAATTGTGCTCCGCCTCGATGTAACTTGATTTTATTTGACAGTGAAAGCGTTGTCAATGCGTTTGGAAAAATTTCGTTTCACCTCCGTTTTCCGGGCGGAGCGGTCGATTCCCTGACGATCAGTTCCGGCCTTAATTTCGTATTCTTTTTCACTTTGTCCCGGGTAATGAGACGGTGCAGCAGCTCCGCCGACGTCCGGCCAAGCTCGTGGCATTTTAGCGAAACGCTCGTAAGCTCCGGAATGCTGTTTGAGGCGTACGGAATATCGTCGAAGCCGACGAGCGACAGATCCTCCGGCACCCTGAGCCCGGCTTTATGGGCCGTCTTCAATGCGCCGATCGCCACCAGGTCGTTGGCGCAAAAACCGCCGTCGGCCGTTCGGAGCCGCGAAGAAGCCGCTCCATCAACGCCTTGCCGCTTTCTACCGAGAATCCGCCGTCCAATATCCATTCCCGGCGGATCTGCAGGCCGTGCCTGCGCATCGTTTTCGTGAAGCCTTGCTGACGCTGGATCGTATTCGACATGTGCCGATACCCCCCGACGAACGCGATGTCCCGGTGACCGAGCTCGATCAGATGCTGCGTCGCCAGTTCCGCCCCTTCCGTTTCGTCGGTGTAGATGCGATACAATCCGCCACCGGGCAAATTGCCGTTAAGGAGCAAAATCGGCACCCGCTTCCCCGCTTCCACCACCTCCTGAACCATTTCCTTGTCCGGCCGGGCCAGATTGATGCGCCCCCCGATCATAATAATGCCGTCGACCTGCTTCTCCATAAGGAGGCTCAAATATTGGGATTCGCGCACGTACTGGTCCGCGGAATCGCGGTTCGTGGAAACCGTATCGCACAGGAAGAACGTGTATCCTCTGCTCCTCGCCTCCTGTTCTACGCCGGCAAGCACCGCGGGGAAGAACGGATTCGTAATGTCCGGCAGTATAATGCCGATCATGCCCGTTTCCTTCTTGAGCAAACTTCTGGCCAGCGCGTTCGGCTGAAACTGGTGCTTGTGAATCAGCTCCATGATCCGGTCCCGGGTCGCTTTCTTGACCGGCGCCGTGTTGTTGAGCACGCGCGATACCGTCGCAACCGAGACGTTGGCTTCCCTGGCAATGTCGTATACGGTAACCGTCTTCATTTCCGTTCACCCTCTTACGTTACGAAAATTATGCAGGCGTCCTTGCCCATGCAGCATAACAGACTTCGCGGCCATTGAACATCCGGCCGTCCGGCCGAAAACCGTGAACCCCCCCTCTCAATGGAGACGAAATACGGTATGCTCGACAAAAGTATCCGTCCGTCCCAGACATTGCACGGTCCTGCCGTCAGTGGCAATATCGATGTCGCGGTAATGGTCGCATCTGTACACTTTGGCGCCGCGGCGGCCGAATTCGTGCAAATTTCGGATAAAGGCCGGACGTTCTTCCGCGATAAGCGAATTGCAGGGAATGATGACGATTTGCGGGTTGCAGGCTGCGACGAACTCCGGCGTCGTCGATTCGTTGCCGCCATGATGCGCCGCTTTCAGCAAAAAGATGTTTTTACTTCCCCGTACTGGCCGGAACGCATAATCGATTCCGCTTGCACCGCTCCGCAATCGCCGGGAAAAAGCGCGGTAAACCGCCTGTACTTCATCTTGAGAACCAGATTCAGGTTGTTCAGGTTGACCCGCGCGCCCTCTTGCACGAACGACTCGTCCGGCACGGCAATGACATCGAAGCCAAGATCGTCGTTAATGCGAATCGTGCTGCCGATATGCGATTCTCCGATCCGCGTCACGTTCTGGCCGCATGCCCGCATAAGCTCGTGCAGCTCGTTCCATAACGCGATGTTCGGTTCCCCCAAATCGCAATGCGCCATCGCCGACTCGGAGATCGGCGAGTACAGAAACTCCCGGACCGTCAACGCCGGATCCCGCAGCAGATCGATCATGCCGCCAAAATGATCATTATGCGGATGGGACAGAATGAGCCGGTCGATCGTGCGAATGCCGTTCGCCTTCAGATAAGGGATAATGACGCTCGCCGCCTGTCCCTTCTTCCCCGCATCGAGCAGCACATGGCGAACCCCGCTGCCGTCATACGCGCTGATCAGGAAGCTGTCCGCCGGATTCGATTCGGGAATGCCGAGCGGCACACGATCCCGCGTATTGAGATCGAACGCATGAATTTTGCAGTACCCGGCATGCGCGTCAAACCATTGCTCGTTCAACTGATTTCGCCTCCGATTCCATATGAGGGGTCTGCTTCCGTTCCCTAAAATACTGTACCACAAAATCCCTGAATTGGCGTGCGGCAACAGAAAGATACCGCCGTTCATGCCACACGAGATGAAAATGCCGGCGGCAAACCGGCTGCTCGATGCGCAGTATATGCAAAGAATTGTTCGGACCTGCGCAATTGCCGACAAGCCCAACGCCCAGTCCCGCCTGGATAAGGCTGGAGATGGCCGAAGGTTCGTCTACCCGGCAGACGAAATTGGGCGTAAAACCGGCCGCCCGGAAAAAATCTTCGTTCATCTGCTGAAACGGAATCCCTTCCTTGTACCCGATAAACCGTTCGCTCGCGACCTCGCTTAGCCGGATGCTTTTCCGCTTCGCCAGCCGATGGTCGGGCGGAACGGCCAGGTATACCTCCTCGCTCAGCACAGCTATCGCGCGAAGTTCAGTCTGAATTCCGGTCCGGTCCGTCGGCAGCGGCGTAAAGCACAGGTCGACCTCGCCCGTTTCGACAAGCTGCGCCATTTCCTTCAAGGAAGCCTGGGTAATCCGGAACTGCACTTTCGGATGAAGAGCCAGAAATTTTCCGATCGGTTCCGCCAGCCGATCCAGTGTCGACGTCGCCAGATGGATGCCGCCATGCTCCAGTCCGGCAAGCTCGGATACTTCTTTTCGCCCCTCTTCCAGCAGCATGAGCGCCGCTTCCACCCGTTCCAGAAACGCCTTGCCGTACGAATTAAGCCGTATTTGCCTGCCGTGCCGGTCGAACAGCGGCACCCCGATATCTTCCTCCAGTCTGGCGATCGTCTTGCTGAGCGCGGGCTGTGCGATCCGCAGCTCCTGGGCCGCTTTCGTGATATGCTCCAACCGAGCCACCGTTCGAAAATATTGCAGCTGCAGCAGTTCCATCTCGTTCTCTCCTTCGCTTATATACTTCGGTATATATAACATATGATTGAAAATATATTTTTGTTTATTTACAGTCCATTATACAATAAAGCCAGCAAGTCACGTTATTTCGCGTTAACGATTCGGAGACAAAGGAGAGAGAAGTGTCATGGAAGTTGCGGCAGAAAAGCCGAATCGTGAAAAGCTGCTCCTTATTCTGGCTTTCACGCTTGTCATATCGGTCATGAACGCGACGATGTTCAATATTGCGCTGCCCGAAATTCGGGCCGAATTCGCGCTGTCGGTCTCGCAGGTCAGTTGGGTCACGTCGGCCTATCTGCTCATCTATGCGATCGGAACGGTCATATACGGGAAACTGGCCGACATTTACAAACTAAAACATCTCGTCGCGGTCGGGCTTGCCGTATTCGCCCTCGGATCGGTCGTCGGACTGGCCGCCGAGGCGTATTGGTCGGTGCTGCTCGGACGGATTTTGCAGGCGGCCGGCGCAGCGGTCATTCCGGCGACGGCTTCTATTATTCCGGTCAAGTATTTCCCCGCGGAAACAAGAGGGCGGGCCCTCGGCATCACGATGACCGGGCTTGCGATCGGGAGCGCAATCGGTCCCGTTGCCGCCGCCCTGGCGATCAGTTTCGTCCATTGGCGGTGGCTGTTCATACTGCCGATGTTCACGCTGATCGCTATTCCGTTCTATCGCAAAAATTTGGACGACAACCGCCAGGCCGGCGAAGAACGCATCGACTGGCTCGGCGGCGGACTGCTGGCCGGCACGGTCGCCTTCCTGCTGATCGCGATTACGGGAGGAGGATGGGCCTTTATTCCCGGCTGTCTGCTGCTCGTCTTGTTCGCCATCCGCATCCGTTCGGCGCCGGAACCGTTCATCCGCCCCGGGCTGTTCCGGAACAAAGGCTATTCGACCGGACTTGCGATCGCCTTCCTCAGCACCGGCATCGGGTATTCGCTTGTCTTTTTGAGCCCGCAGCTGTTGACCGATGTCAACCGTCTTGCGCCGGGGCTCGTCGGCTTCGTCATGGTGCCGGCCGCCGTCGCGACCGCCATTCTGGGAAGACATGGCGGCAAAATGGCGGATACGAAAGGCAACACCTTTCTGTTCTGTACGGCCGCCGCGTCGCTGCTTACTTGCTTCGTGCTGATGTCGTCGTTCGCAACCGTGTCTCCGGTTCTCGTCTCCATCTTTCTCATATTCGGCAACGTGGGACTTTCGTTCATGCTAATCGCCCTTTCCAATGCGATTTCCCGAATGGTGCCGAAGGAGCAGAGCGGCGTCGGCATGGGACTTCTATCGATGCTGAACTTTATGAGCGGAGCGGTCGCCACCGGCGTGTACAGCCGAATCGTCGACCAGGGAGCGGCGGCGGTATGGAATCCGCTAAGCGCTCATACCCCCGCTCCCGTATACAGCAATCTTTATTTGGTTCTCGCCCTGCTCGTCGTGATCCTCATGCTGCTTTATTACAGATTGTTAGGGGGGAAAACGAAATGATCAAAATCGCGATGATTGCCGGCAGCAACCGCCGGAACGCCACCAGTACGCTTCTGCTCCGGCATATCGGCGACAGGCTGGCGGCCCGGAACATCCGGGCGGAGCTGATCGACTTGCACCGGCTGCCGCTGCCGCTCTATTCGCCCGATGCCGGAGATGCCGATCCGAACGTCCGGATTTTGCTGGAAGCGGTCCGCGAGGCGGACGGCCTGATTCTGGCGACCCCCGAATATCACGGATCGGTCTCCGGGGTGCTGAAGAACGCATTGGATTACATCGAGATCAGCCACGTATCGGGAAAACCGGTGCTCGTCGCAAGCTCCTCGGGCGGACCGGTCGGCGTCAGCTCGCTCACTCACCTGCAGAGCATCGTGCGCAATTTGCACGGCGTCAATTGTCCGGAATGGATCTCGATCGGAGGAGAATTCCGCCGTTTCGGTCCCGACGGCGCACCGGCCGACGAGAAGACGAGAGAGCGGGTCGAACGCGCGGTCGACCGGTTCGTCGCTTTGACGCTGGCGCTTCGGAGCGATCGGCAAGTCGAAGCATAAGGTCCGGTTGCGATCGGTTTCATACCATACGGCAGGCCAACCGCCGGAGAAAGGTTGAGGAGAAATGAAAAAGGCGATTCGAATGAAAGCGGCGGCCATCACCGCATTCGGTCCGGCCGATGCGCTGCGCGTCATGGAATTCGATGCGCCCGAGGTGCGGGCGGGCGAGGTGCGGGTCCGCGTCAAAGCTGCCGGCGTTCAACCCGCGGACACGGCAGCGCGCGGCGGTTGGACGCCGCCCGGCGCAGAGATCCGTTTCCCGCTAATATTAGGCAATGAATTCGCGGGCATTGTCGACCAGGTCGGGGACGGGGTCGACGACTTCGCCGTCGGCGACGAGGTGCTCGGCTTTCGGACGCTCGGCTGTTACGCCGAATATGTGACGGTCAGCGCCGACCAGATCGTCCGGAAGCCGCCCGGCATGGCCTGGGAAGCGGCCGGCGCGCTGTCGGCCTCCGGTCAGACCGCGCATACCGCGCTGCAGGCGCTGGGCGTCGGACCGGGCGATACCGTGCTGATCCATGCCGCCGCCGGCGGCGTCGGATCGATGGCGGTTCAGCTCGCCCGGGCCTGGGGAGCGAGCGTCATCGGCACGGCAAGCGAGGCGAACCATGACTATATTCGTTTGCTCGGCGCGATCCCGGTCCGTTACGGGGAAGGATTGGCCGACAGAGTCAGAGCGCTCGCGCCGGACGGCGTAAGCGCGGCGCTTGACGCCGCCGGGGGCGATGCGGTGGACGCGTCGCTCGCACTGGTCGCCGACCGCAGCCGGATCGGCACGATCGTCGCCTACGACCGCGCCGAAGCGCTCGGCATACAGTGGCTCCGAAGCCAGCGAACCGCAGCCCGGCTTGCCGAGCTGATCGCCATGCACGAACGGGGAAGCCTCAAGGTCCATATCCGCAGCGTCTATCCTTTGCACCGGGCGGCCGACGCCCATCGGGATGTCGAGAGCGGACACGGCCGCGGCAAAGTTGTGCTGACTATCGATTGACGGCGGCGCAGAGAGATCCGACAAAAAATGCCCGGCATTCCTCAATAGCGAGGAATGCCGGGCATTTTTGCCGTTTTCCGAAAATCAATGTTATTTAAGCCATCGTTGTTTATATCACGATATCATCGTACAGGCGAGCAACAATCCCGAGATTATCCATATTATCGACCGGATGCAGTCGATTATTTATCTGTTCCGCCGAACGGTCGTCTACCATAAGCGCCCGTTCCTGATCGACGAACACGAGGAAATATACGAATCGATCAAGGCGCATGACGGAAACAGGGCGGAGCGGCAAATGCAGGAGCATTTGCAGGCCGATCTCGATTTCTGTCTGCATCTGCTGCGCCGGTAATCGGCCGGCGGGTACCGTCCGACTCCCTGCTGCCGCCCCGCCCCGCGGTATTTCAGGGTCGCTTCATTTTTTCGCCGCGTTCAGCTCGATTACGTTACGGTCGGGATCGAGCAGAAAAATTTGGGCGAACCCGGTTACGCTGTCCCGGTTGGCCGTATGCTCGATTCCTTTCCGGCGCAGCCAGTCGACCGTTTCATCGAAATCGCGGACGCGTATGGCAAAGTGCCCGTCGCGCGTATCGATTCCGCCCGTACGCTTCGTTTCCCCGTTATGGACGATCAGATGCAGCTGCTGACCGGTATCGCCGACCGCGTACCACTCCCCCGGAAAGTCGAAAGGCGGCCGCTCAATCGTCTTTAACCCGAGCACTTCCTCATAAAACGCCTTCGCCCTCTGCAAGTCGGTCACGATCAGACTGACATGATGAATCCCTTCATGCTGTACCATCTTCCCACATCCTTTACCTTTTTTGCTGTCATCATACCATACATTCGTCCGAAGGGACTGGTTTACGCTCCATAAAGGCGAAGGGCATTTCGGCGGATGTTAATTCGAACCGCGGCAGTGCCGCGGCGGAGGCCGATCCGTTCAGGAATAGGAGGGGTCGAGAGAAGAGAATATGCGATGGATGAGAAATGGCGTTTACAGGCACCTTGTTGAAGATCTGGCCATAGACTGCATCATCTTTCGGTTCGATCGAGCAGCCGTCCAGCCGATTGCGCCGCTGGACGGCATGCTCCCGATACGGGACGCCGGTTGACGGAAAGAGAGTGCTGTACGGCGCCGGATTGTCGAAAATGCCGCGCCGCACTTACAAGGGCTTCGATTGTTGCTGCTGATGCTGCGAAGGAGGCGATTCCGGCCGGCCACGGCCACGGCCCTGGCCGGCGGCGGCCGTTCGGGAAACGGGCTGCCGCCGCGCATCGTTGATGACGGCGAACGGCAGCCTGACGGCCGTTTCGGCAATGGACCACAGCTTCGGCAGCGAACCGCAGGCCGCATGGTCCGGGCCAGGCTTCATCTTCTCGCCGTCGCCGGGGAAGCGCCTGTCATACACGGAATATCGTTCGGCGGCGAACGCGCCTCGCGATCGCCGGCACGGGACGAACCCGGTTAATTGAGCGACAATAAGTCCTTCTGATTCCCGGTGCTGACGGCAGGCGTATCATGGTCATTGTACCGTTTGCGCTCTGTACGGTCGATCTGAACGATCTTGCCGTCATGAACCGTAATGACAACCGATCCGTATTCCAAGCCGTTTACCCGCTCCAAAATCCGTTCCAGTATCACTTGGTCAACTTTCAAAGCCTTTGCCATGCTTTTCGCCTCCTAACTTTGTTTGAAGCCCCGTTGCCCGATACTGCGGCGCGCCCCGGTCAAGTCTTTTCTTCTACGTTAGGGCGCGCGGCCGATTTACGCTCGATAACCGCCTTCGCGATCAGCGTTGCAACGGCCAGCAAGACCAGCAAGGAAGAAACGGCGAACGACGCCGAAAATTGATATTCGTTATATAAAATTTCCACATGCAGCGGCAGCGTGTTCGTCTCGCCGCGGATATGGCCGGAGACGACGGATACCGCTCCGAACTCGCCCATCGCCCGCGCATTGCAGAGAATGATGCCATACAGCAGGCCCCACTTGATGTTCGGCAGCGTAACGTAGCGGAAAATTTGCCATCCTTTGGCCCCGAGGCTGGCCGCCGCTTCTTCTTCCTGTACGCCCTGCGCCTGCATCAGCGGGATAAGCTCCCTGGCGACGAACGGGAAAGTGACGAAGACGGTCGCGAGCACGATGCCCGGCAGCGCAAAGATGATCTGAATGTTTCGTTCGTCCAGCCAAGGACCGAGAAATCCGTGTGCGCCGAACAGCAGCACGTAGATCAGCCCGGCAATGACCGGAGATACGGAGAACGGCAAGTCGATGAGCGTGATCAGCGCATTTTCCCGCGAAACCGGAATTTCGTGATCGCCCAGGCGGCGGCAATGCCGAATACGGTATTCAACGGCACGGCGATCGCAGCAGTCAAGAGCGTGAGCCGCAGGGCGGACAATGCGTCTTTCTCGGTGATGGATGCGATGTAAACCCCGACGCCTTTTTTGAACGCTTCGACAAATACGGTAATTAGCGGCAAGCCGACGATGAATGTCAAAAACAGTAAGGCGACAGCGATCAAAATCCATCTTACCGGCGCCGATTCCGTAATATGCTTCGGACGATTCGCCGATTCGGGCGACAAATGCGCGGTAACGGCTCCTGCCATCGGCGTCCCTCCTTATGAAGTCGTCGTGTGGCGATTCGCCCGCCACTGCAAATAATTGATGAGAAGCAGCATCAGAAACGACACGACCAGCATAACGAGAGCGATCGCGGTCGCACCCATATAATCGTACTGTTCGAGCTTCGTCATGATGAGCAGCGGCGCAATTTCCGTTCGCATCGGCATATTGCCGGAGATGAATACGACCGACCCGTATTCGCCGATCCCTCTTGCGAAAGCGAGCGCGAATCCGGTCAGAAGCGCCGGCACAAGCTCCGGCAGGATGACGCTGCGGAATGTGCGGAAGCGATATGCGCCCAGCATGACGGCCGCCTCCTCCACCTCCTTCTCCAAATCCTGCAGCACCGGCTGAACGGTGCGGACGACGAACGGAAGGCCGATGAACATCAGTGCGATCGTAATGCCAAGCGGCGTGAAGGCGATCGAAAGGCCCAGTCGTTCGGCATACTGGCCGATCCAACCGTTCGGCGCATAGATCGCCGTCAGTGCGACGCCGGCCACGGCGGTCGGCAGCGCAAACGGCAAATCGACCAGACTGTCCACGATCTTCTTGCCCGGAAATCGATACCGGACAAGGACCCAGGCGACCAGCAGTCCGAACACTACATTGACCGCCGCCGCGAACAGCGCAGTCAGGAAGCTGACGCGATATGACGCCAGCACCCGGGGATTCGCAACGGCATCCCAAAATTCGCTCCACGACAATCCGGCCGTCTTAATGAACACGCCGGCAAGCGGAATCAACACGATCAGGCAGAGATAGAAAATCGTAAAACCCATGGACAATCCGAAGCCGGGCAAGACGTTCTTCGATTTGGAACCTTTCATGTGAAGTCAGCTCCCTTATTCCCCCGCCGCCTTATGAACCCGGCACATAAATTTGGTCGAAGATGCCGCCATCGTCAAAATGCTTCTGCTGCGCTTCGCGCCATCCGCCGAAATCCCGGTCGATCTGAAGAAGCTCGACCGTTTGGAATTTATCGGCATATTTCTCGGCAACGGCCGGCAGCGTCGGACGATAATGATTTTTCCCGGCCAGATCCTGGCCTTCTTCCGAGTACAAGTATTGGAGATAGGCTTCGGCCACTTCGCGCGTACCTCTCGCATCGACGTTCTTGTCGACGATCGCCACCGGCGGCTCCGCGAGAATGCTGATCGACGGCGTCACGATTTCAAACTCGTCTTCCCCGAATTCCTCAAGAGACAGGAGCGCTTCGTTCTCCCAGGCGAGCAGCACGTCTCCGATTTTGCGCTCGACGAACGTCGTCGTCGCTCCGCGGGCGCCGGAATCGAGCACCGGCACGTTCTTGAACAACGCGCTCAAAAACTCTCTCGCTTTCGCTTCGTCATTGCCGTTCTGCTTGAGCGCATAGCCCCATGCGGCCAAATAGTTCCAGCGCGCGCCTCCCGACGTCTTCGGATTCGGCGTAATAACCTCGACGTCCGGTTTGATCAGATCGTCCCAATCCTTGATGCCTTTCGGATTGCCCTTGCGCACCAGGAACACGATCGTCGACGTGTACGGCGAACTGTTGTTTTCGAACTGCTGCTGCCAATCCGGTTCGATCAGTCCGGCATCGGCAATCGCATCGATGTCGTAGCCGAGCGCCAGCGTGACAACGTCGGCCTTCAGACCGTCAATGACCGTGCGGGCTTGCTTACCGGAGCCGCCGTGCGACTGCTTGAAGGTCACAGTCTGCCCGGTCTCCTCTTTCCAATGCTTTGCAAATGCTTCGTTATACTCGACGTAAAATTCGCGGGTCGGATCGTAGGATACATTCACAATTTCCACGGAACCGCCGCCAGATCCGGACTCTTCGTTGGCGGATCCGCAAGCGGTCAGCGCCAGCGAAAATGCAAGGATGATAACAAAAAGACGAGCGGAGGAAAATGCGCTCACGAATAACACCTCTCAAAATAATGGCGGATAAGTTCACATTGTCTACTACGGTCGTCCGGTCGCATAAACGTGTATTCCTACCTTTTTAGTTGGGTATATAAATCATATCAGCCGCTTTTTGGATTGTCAACGTTTTTTTTGCTTCCTATAGGTTATCCCAAGCTGCCCCAAAACCGGAAACCGCCCTCCACTTGCGACAATTGCCCGTATAAACCGCGCCACTCCTGCCGCCGCCCGGATCGACATCCTCGACGCAGGTGCGAACTCCGGATTCCACTTGCATCCCATACAGGCACCTCCCGAATTGAATCTCCCTCGAACCTATACTACTCATCGGAGCGGAAGTAGGTGAATGCCCATCACGCGGCAAGCCTTGTTCCTGGACCTGAGACGGGTGCAAATCTCATTCGGGAGCCGGTGTTTGGCATACCGGCGCTGATGCTACACTGTTTTATAGAAATCGGGACGGCGTGTTCGGTAAGAAGAAAAATGTCGGAGCAAGGAGAAATCGGAAGATGAGAAGATTGTTTGGGATTATTTTGGTAATCGCAGGAGTAGCCGGCTTGTATCACGTCTGGTCGGGAGGCGATATTTCGCTGCACCGCATAGGAGCCTTGCTGTCGCGCGAGGTGAATATCGAGAAAGCCGTCGATGTGGGGGCGGTTGAACATATTCGGATCCATACGGACAGCGCCAACGTGCGAATTGTCAAAGGCGAGTCGGAACAAGCGTATGTACGTTTGCAAGGAAGCGCGGGGCGCCATTATGCGGACAATATCGACCTTCATGTCGAACAGCAAGGCGATACGCTTGAGCTGGGCTTGGAGATGCCCGAAAAATTCTGGTTCTTCTTCAATTTCACCAATGTTACCCTGGACGTAACCCTACCGGAAAAACAATGGAATACGGTGGACGTTGAAACGGGCAGCGGCAATATTACGATCGATGGGCTCGAAACCGATTCGTTGGCTTTTGACGCGGGCAGCGGCAATGTGAAGCTGATTGACGGGCAGGCCGAAATCAAAGGAAAGGTCGGATCGGGAAATATTCTTGTCGAAACCCGCGAATTGCTGCACGATGCGGATCTTAAAACCGGCAGCGGCAATGTGACCGTCAAACTTGCCGAACGTCCGGAATCGCTGCACGTCGATTACCGCGGCGGTTCCGGTCAGGGCCGAATTCAATGGGACGGCTTCGTGTACGAGCAGGAATCGGATGAGCGCGATGTCGTCAAAGGCTCGTTCGGCTCCGGCGAGGTGCAATTATACGTGCGTACGGGTTCGGGAAATTTCACGCTGAAATAGACGACAAGCAGAAACGACTCCGTCGTCCCAGTCTGAGGACGCTGCAGCCAGGGCCTTAATTCGCTCGAGCCGCCACCCACGGGCCATGCGCCCCGCATTGCGAACCCCCAGGTTTTATTCGCTCGCTCCATTCCCGCTGGGCGCCCGTTTGCAAACCTCCAGTTTTTCTTCGTTCGCACCAACCCTCGCCATGTGCCTGTTTGCGAATCTCCAAGTCCTTATTCCGGCGCACCACCCCCGCCATGCGCCTGTTTGCGAACCTCAAGGGCCTTTTCGTTCCCGCCATTCCCGCTGTGAACTGCCACCGTTTGCGAAATTGCTTTACTTCGGCTCCGTGGTAGGCCGGCATCAGAAAGGAAGATAAACACCTTATAAATGAACAATGCTGCAAAAGTGCAGTTTTTCCGGGCGAAAAATAACCAAAACGTGAAAATTGCTGCTATAATACAGTTTTTTGGTGCATTCAATCCATATATGGGAAAATCACTAAAAAATACTGTATTTTGCAGGATTTCACGCCATAGTCATCTATTCGGTCCAAAATTCCTGCACTTTTGCAGTATTCGCCAAAGCAATCTGCCGGAAGACGGGGGACGCTGAGGCGGAACATACCGACGCACCGGAGATGATGAGACGGAAAACAAGGCGCTCCGGCGGACCGGAGATGATGAGACGGAAGACAGGCGCTCCGGCGGACCGGAAACGATGAGACGGAAGACAGGCGCTCCGGCGGACCGGTGACGATGAGACGGAAGACAGGCGCTCCGACGGACCGAAGAGAACGTAAACTGGCGCCGGTTAGACAAGCAGCCGGACAAGGGACAGCCCTTGTCCGGCTGCTTGTTTAGGTTGCAGTTGCCATCGTTGCAAACCGCAACCGTGTAGCGTATGATGATCTAACATAAACTTTCTTCGGCCTACGGCTTTTGAGCAAGTCAGCCAAGATCATGATTTAGAAAGGAGAATGTGAAGCTTGATTACATTAAAAACGCCGGAACAAATCGAACGGATGAAAAAGGCCGGGCAGCTCGTCGCCGAATGTCACAAAGCGATGGCCCCGATGATTCAGCCGGGGGTCACCACGCTGGAAATCGACGCCTTTATGGAACGCTTCATCCGCGAGCGCGGAGGAATACCGATGACGATCGGCTACAAAGGCTATCCGTTCGCCACCTGCGCCTCGGTCAACGACGTCATCGCCCACGGTTTTCCGAACCGGACGCCGCTCAAGGAAGGCGATATCGTCACCATCGATACGGTGGCGCAGCTCGACGGGTGGGCCGCCGATTCCGCTTGGACCTACGCGGTAGGCCGGATTTCCAAGCAGGCGGAGAAGCTGATGCGGGTCACTCGGGAATGTCTGGAGCTCGGCATCCGCCAGGCCGTCGTCGGCAACCGGATCGGCGACGTCATGAGCGTCATCCAGAATCATGCCGAGTCCAACGGATTCTCCGTCGTGCGCGATCTGCTCGGTCACGGCATAGGCAGGGAAATACACGAAGAGCCCAGCTTCCCGCATATCGGCAAACCGGGCAAAGGTTTTCGGCTGAAAGAAGGCATGGTGCTGACGATCGAGCCGATGATCAACGAAGGCACTTACCACATGCTCATCGATGCCGACGGATGGACGGCGCGGACGGTCGACGGCAAGCTGTCCGCTCAATACGAACATACGGTGGCGATTACGGAGGACGGTCCGGTCGTCTTGACCGATCAGGGGTAAGCAAAGCAAGGCATGCCGGATTGCATATGCGTCCGGCATGCCTTGCTTATGGCGTGTGCGGCCCTTCGCCGCGCCGGCGAAGCGGATGAAAACAAACATTCCGGCAAAAATACGGAAGCCGTCCCTGCCGGCCCTAATGCAAACGGCCGCAAGACGGAGGCGCTCCTCCGCCCCGGCGCGAATCTTCGCGCGCATTGCGGCAAACGGCTTGCCGGCATGCTGCTGCGGCCGCTCAGGTACGCGCTCCCAGCTGCTGTTTCAACGTTTCGATGCCTTTGAGCAGCGGGGCATCTTCCTTCTTCAGCTTCTCGCTCAAACGCTGAACGATGCGGTAGGACGTACGGTCGTTCAGCTCTCCCGTCACATCCAGCTTCTCATCCCGCTGGAACGATTCCAGCGACCGCTTCGTCGCCTCGTCGAACAAGCCGGGCGTACCGTCCGCAGGATACCCGAGCGCTTCGAGCATCGACTGCAGCGTTTTGACATGCTCTCCGTACGATCCTTCCTTCAGCAGCGTACCCGAAGGCAGCGGCGGAAGAGAGGCGTATTCGGGAAGCGATACTTTTATAGTGGGCTCGACGCCCTTCTCATTTATCCATTGTCCGTTCGGCGTCCGCCATTGCGCTTCCGTCAGGCTGAGCACCGAACCGTCATAAAATTGCCTGAACCGTTGAACGACGCCTTTGCCGTACGTCGTTTCGCCGATAACGGTGGCGCCGGCGGATTCCTTCAAAGCGGCCGCCAACACTTCCGAAGCGCTCGCCGAGTGGCTGTCCGTCAGAACCGCGATCGGCAGCTCCCAAGGCTTCTCTTGCTTGGAGCGGTACGTAATAACCCGCTTCTCATCCTTGTATACGACTTGCAGAATCGTCTTGTCTTTCGGAATGAGCCGGTTTGCAATGTCGATCGTCGGGGTAAGCAGCCCGCCCGGATTGGAGCGCAGATCGAGCAGCAGCGCCTTCATGCCGTCTTTCTCCAGCGCTTCTACCGCTTTGTCGAATTCCTCCGCCGTCCGCTCGGCGAACCGCGTCACCGTCACAACGCCGATGCCGCCTTCCCGCATCTCGTAAGAAACCGACTCCTGCTTGATCGGCGCCCGTGTAAGCGTCACCTGAAACGGTTCGCTCAGCCCGGAGCGGCTAATGCCGATCGTTACTTTGGTCCCTTCTTTGCCGCGCAGCTTCTGCGCGAGCTCCTCGGTCGTCTTCACCTCGACCGGCTTGCCTTCCAATTGAACGATGACGTCCTCGGCGCGCAAGCCGGCCTTATCCGCCGGCGCATCCTTAATAACGGAAGTGATAATGAACTTGCCGTCTTCCTGTCGTACGGTCACGCCGATCCCGACAAACTCGCCCTCGTAGCTTTCCACATAAGCTTTGCCTTTCTCTTTCGACAAAAAGCGCGAATACGGATCGTCGAGCGAAGCGACCATCCCTTCCGCCGCTCCGTTGATCAGATCGGAAGGGTCCGTATTCTTTAAAAAATCCGCACGGATCTCATTATAGGAGGCGCTCAGATTGCGGAAGGCCGGCTCGGCTATGATCGGATGCTGCGCGATCAGCGACAATCTTCCCCCTACAAAGCCGAGCGCAACCAGCGCGATCCCGATTGCCGTCCAAAGAAAAGATCGACGGCGGCTTACGTTTCCGATTCGTTGCATTCTCTCATCTCCAGTCCCTGTCAGCGCCGGAACGCCCGGTGCCCCGGACTCGCCCGGATCGTCCGGATCGTCCGGCGGCCGGCGCAATCGGCCTTTTCCGTTCCTATCTTCGTACAAACCGTTCTGCAGTTGTTCCGAAGTCGTTTCGGAACGCCGAACATCGTTTGTTGTCCATCGGATATGGAACCATTATACTACATCGGAAGGCGCCACATAAAATCGCCATCGCCCCAAAACCCGCTCCCGCCTTGATGACGGTCCCGATTTTCGTTACAATCAACCTGGCTTCATCAAAGAGAGACCATGCTTTCTTATACTTTGAATACGGCGCGAAAAACAGAGAGGAGATTTGACCTTCCATGTACCGACTTGTTGCCATCGACGTGGACGATACGCTGCTGACCGACGATTTGACCGTTACCGAAGGAACCCGCCGGGCGATGGCCGACGCGATCGAGAGAGGCGTAACGATTACGCTTGCCACCGGCCGCATGTTCGCTTCCGCCGCCCAGGTCGCGAAGCAGATCGGGCTGAACGTCCCGATCATTACGTACCAGGGCTCGCTTGTCAAAACCCCGTTCGACGGACGTGTGCTGTACGAGCGCTCCGTGCCGGCGGATGCCGCGCATGAAATCAACCGCTATTGCGAGCGGCACGGGCTGCATCTGCAGCTCTATATCGACGATGTTCTTTATACGAAGGAAGACAATGACAAAGTTCGCGGTTATTCGCGGATATCCAACATCCCGTATGTAGTGGAACCCGATTTCGGCAAGCTGCTGCAGCAGCCTTCCACGAAAATGCTTATCATCGACGACCCGGAAGAGCTTGACCGGATCGCCGCACAATTGGGGCCGGTCGTCGGCGACAAGGTGCATATGACGAAATCGAAGCCTCATTTTCTGGAGTTTCTGCATAAGGAAGGAACGAAAGGCGACGCCCTCCGGTTTATGGCCGGACATGTCGGCTGCGGCATGGATCAGGTGATCGCGATCGGCGATTCGTGGAACGACAGCGAAATGATCCGGGCCGCCGGACTCGGCGTGGCGATGGATAACGCCGTTCCGGCCTTGAAGGAAATCGCCGATTACGTTACCCGCTCGAACAATGACGAAGGCGTGCGGCACGTCATCGAGAAGTTCGTGCTCGGACAGGAATAGGCGGGAAACGTCAAACAGGCTCCCAAGAGGAGCCTGTTTGACGTTATGACCGCCGGCCGGCAAGCGCTACAGATCGGCCAACACTTGAAACCAGATGCCCTCTGGCGAATAAAGCGTCTTGCGCACTTCCGGCCAACCTCCGAGATAGCCGATATCGAACAGCCCGGCCGGCACGACGTAGCGATCCTTGACCTCTTCGGCCGCCTTCTCGTTCACCGGACGGAACCCGTAATCGGCGAGTATCCGCTGCGCTTCCTCTCCGCGCAAAAACTCCACGAAAGCCTCCGCCACTTCGCGCGTTCCGTGCTTATCGACATTTTTGTCGACGACGGCGGCGGGATTCTCGATCAGAATCGTATCCTCCGGCACGACGATGCTGTAGGGGACGCCTTGCTTGATGCGCGCCAGCAGCTCGTTCTCGTAGGTGACGATCACATCGCCTACACCGTATTCGAAAGCGGCCATCGAGGCCCGTCCGCTCTTGTCGAGCGACTCGACGTTGGCGTGAATCCGCTTGAGGAACGCTTTGGCGTAGGCGGGGTCCTTGCTTCCGGTCTCGGCCTCGGAACGCTTCAGCCCGGCTCCGTACATCGCATTAATATCCCACTGCGCGCCGCCCGACGTTTTCGGGTTCGGATAGAGCACCTTGACGCCTTTGCGGGTCAGATCTTCCCAATCGCGGATGCCGAGCGGATTGCCTTCCCGCGTGCCCATGACGACGATGGAGCGGGTAATCATGCCGTCATACGGGACATTCCGCCAATTATGCGTAATCAAACCCGCATTCGCCACTTTGTCGATGTCGCCTTCCATGGCCAGTACGGCAACATCGGCCTCGAAGCCGCCGGCGATGGCCCGCGCCTGCGTGCCCGACGCTTCGTACGATTCCTGAAACGACACCGTCTGTCCGGTCTTCGCTTTCCACTCGTCCCTGAATTTCGGCAGCAGCTCCGCGAACGCATCCTTCACGACCGAATACGCGCCGATCACCAGGGTCACATCACCGCCATCGCTTGCCGCGCCTTCGGATATCGCCCCATGCTGCTTCTCCGCCGGCGCGCGCGAGCAGCCGGCCGCCAGAAGCGCCGCCAGCAGAATGACGGCCGCGAGCGACAGCAACGGCGGCGATGACGGCAGCGAGGCGAAAGCCAGCTTTAATATGCGATTCACTCGATTCCTTATCATCATTCCACAACGCTTTCTCGCCGCAAAAGTAAAATTAAATATGAATCGGCATCGGATCTTCCTTCAGCCTGTTCTCCATCATCCAGCTGTCCCGCTCGTTGAACAGATATGCCCGGTGCACCAGAACGCTCACTTCCTCGCCCGGATGAAACGCCTCTTTCTCCAAAGAACGGTACGTCTTCAGCGTCGTGCCGTTCACGTCGACCTCGACAAGCCATTCGCTCCCCCGAAAATGCAGCTGCCGGATACGCCCTTCCATCGTGGCGGACTGCAGCCGAATTTCGCCCGCCTTGCCGATCTCGATATATTCCGGCCGGATGAGAGCGGTCGTTCCTTCCCAGACCGCCGCCTCCTCGAATCCTTTGATCCGGCCGATGTCGTGAACGATCGTCGATTCCCCGATAAAGCTTGCAACGAACGGCGTCTCCGGGTTTTTATAAATATCCCAGGGCGTTCCTTTCTGCTCCAGCCGCCCTTTGTTCATGATCATAATTTCGTCCGCCACCTCGATCGCCTCGTCCTGGTCATGGGTGACGAAAATCGAAGTAATGCCGACCCGGTCGATCAATTCCTTGAGCCATGTGCGAAGCTCCGTCCGAATTTTGGCGTCGATGGCCGCGAACGGCTCGTCGAGCAGCAGCAGCTGCGGCTCGGGGGCCAGCGCCCTCGCGAACGCGACCCGCTGGCGCTGGCCGCCGGACAACTGATGCGGGTAGCGGTGCTCGAACCCTTTGAGACCCGTCAGCTCCAGCAGCGACATGACGCGCTCCCGGATTCGATCTTTCGGCTGCTTCTTGACTTTGAGTCCGAAGGCGACGTTGTCGTACACCGTCATATGCTTGAACAGCGCGTAGTTTTGAAATACAAACCCGATCCCCCGCTCCTGCGGCGGCAAATCGTTGACCCGTTTGCCGTGAAACAGAATGTCGCCGGACGTCGGCGTTTCCAGACCCGCCAGCATTCGCAGCACCGACGTCTTGCCCCCGCCGCTCGGACCGAGCAGGCCGATCAGCTTGCCCTTTTCAATTTCGAAGCTGACATCGCTGACCGCGTGAAAATCGCCGAACGATTTGTTTAATCCGCGAACCTCGATATGCATGCCTTAATGCACTTCCTTTCGCTTTTTTGCCCATTCCATCATAAGCAGGAGCAAGGCCGAGAACGCTGCAAGCACGAGCGCAACGCCATTTGCCGCGGCAACGTTGAAATTTTCGACATCCTGGTAGACGAGCGTCGTTGCCGTCTGCGTTTTGTTAATAATATTGCCCGAAACGACAAGCACCGCGCCGAATTCGCCGAGCGAGCGGGCGACAGTCAGCACGACGCCGTAGATGACGCCCCAACGGATGGACGGCCAGGTGACGCGCCAGAACGTATACCATGGGTAGGCGCCGAGCGTCGACGCCGCTTCTTCCTGCTGCGCGCCGATTTCCTGCAGCACCGGCATCACCTCGCGGACCATAATCGGAAACGTCACGAACAGCGTCGCCAGAGTCATGCCCGGCAGGGCATAAACCACTTTGAAGCCGGCGCCTTCGAGCAGAGCGCCGATGACGGTATTCGGTCCGAGCAGCAGCACGATCATCAGTCCGCCGATTACCGGCGATACGGCGAAAGGCAGATCGACCAGGCTGTTCAGCAGCCGCTTCAGCTTTTGTCCGATCCAATCCGCCCTGACAAGGTACAAGGCCAGCATGACGCCGAACACGGTATTAATCGCCGTTACGATGATAACAATAATGACGGTCATCATAAGCGCGTGCAGCGCTTCCGGCCGGTCAGCCCTTCGATAAAGCCGCTCCAGCCGTCGGCCCACGCTCCGCTGAAAATTTTGACGAGCGGGACGGCCAATAGCAGCACGATGACGGCATAGGTCAGCGCAATCCACAGCCGTCTCATCGGTTAGTCCTCCTGCCTTGCACGTAGTTCACGATCCACAGAATGGCAAAGGACAGCGTCAGCAGTATAATCGAGACGGCCGCCGCCCCTTGCGGGTTGTCGCTTTCGATTTCGCCGAATATATAGACCGAAGCGACCAGCGTCTTGCCCGGAATATTGCCCGCGATCAGCACGACCGCGCCGAATTCCGCAAGCGCCCGGGAGAAGGCGAGCATCGCGCCGCTCAATATGCCCGGCAGCATCGACGGGAAGATGACGCGGAAGAACGTTCTGGCCTTCGACGCGCCGAGCGTATAAGCAGCTTCCTCCTCCGAGGCATCGATCTCTTCGAGCAGCGGCTGCACGGCGCGAATGACAAAAGGAAACGTCACGAACAGCATCGCGATGACGATCGCCGGTTCATGAAATACGATATCGATACCGGCTTTCCCCGCCCACTCCCCGACGAAGCTGCCCGGACCGAGCAGCAGCAGGATCATGAGCCCGGTGACCGCCGTCGGCAAGGCGAACGGAAGATCCACCAGACTGTTCAGCAGCCGCCGGCCCGGAAAGCGATAGCGGACAAGCACCCAGCCGACCATCGTCCCTAGCGCCATATTGAGGATGGTCGCGATGACCGCGAGCTTGAGCGTCAGCAAAACGGCCTTCCAGGCCAGCGGATTGCTTACGCTGTCCCAAAACGGCCGCAAACCGAGCGAAAACGACTGCACATAAATACCGGTGATTGGCAATACGATCAATATAACGAAATAGAGCATGATGGCGCTGCGAAATCCGAAGCTCCACCATCGACTGTTCAGCCTGACGTTCACGACCTGGTAAACCCCCTAAAGATCTGCATCCGATATCGATCGGAACATGCGAAAAACTACTTCATAATTCCTATTTAGTTACTTGGTATTGATAATGTAACAAAAGAAGGGCTATTCCGTCAATCGGCAAATTAGCCTTTTTGATCGTTCCAATAGGTATTTCTAATATATGCAAAGAAAAATGGGCTGCGCCTCCGAATAAGCTTATTCGGAATGCTTTCAGCCCATCTGTTGTCGAAGCCGCCCGGAACGGGCGCCTTTTTATTCGCCCTCGATCTTGTACACGGTGCCGCCTGCCTCGATCTCCGCCTGTCCTTGCGTCAGGTCGGTCATCCAGGCGATGAACGCCTCCGCCTGCGGCTCTTCCGGCAAGCAGACGATCGTCACACGGTCGGTAAATTCGGTGCCGTCTATCCGGTAGCCCCGGCCGTGCAGCTCATTCTCCACTTTGCCGTACCACGTATAATCGACGGTCACCTTGACTTCCCTGTGCTTCACCTTGACGATCGGTCCGGCGGCTTCGATGCCCGCCACCGCCCCGTCCGTATAGGCGCGGATCAGACCGCCCGCGCCGAGCAGGATGCCGCCGAAATAGCGGGTGACCACGACGACGACATTTTTCAATCCCTGATTTTTGATCACTTCGAGAATCGGCTTGCCGGCCGTTCCGCTCGGCTCCCCGTCATCGGACTGCTTCTGAAATTCGTCGCGCTCTCCGACGACGTAGGCGGAACAGTTGTGCGTCGCGTTCCAGTGCAGCTTCTTGATCTCTTCGATGAACGCGACCGCTTCCTCCTCCGTTTGGACCGGCTTGGCGTGGCCGATGAAACGGGATTTGCGGATGACGATTTCCCGGCTGCCCTGCGCCCGAAGCGTCTTGTACCGATTCAGTTCCATCAACGCGAACCCCGCGAACCCCGATTAGAGACGCGCTTCCAGCGCGGCCTTTTCCTTCTCGTACCCCGGCTTGCCGAGGAGCGCGAACATGTTTTCTTGTAAGCCTCCACACCCGGTTGGTCGAACGGATTGACGCCGAGCAAATATCCGCTGATGCCGCATGCCTTTTCGAAGAAATAAACGAGATAGCCGAACGTGTAAGGCGTCAAATCCGCGATATTCACGACCAGATTCGGCACTTGGCCGTCCGTGTGCGCGAGCAGCGTGCCCTCGAACGCCTTTTTGTTGACAAAATCCATCGTGCGGCCGGCGAGAAAGTTCAAGCCGTCGAGATCGTCCGGGTCTTCGGCGATCGTAATCTGTTCGGGCACTTCGCCGACCTGAATGACGGTTTCGAACAGATTGCGGGTCCCTTCCTGAATGAACTGACCCATCGAGTGCAGATCGGTTGAGAAATCGACGGATGCCGGGTAAATCCCTTTATGGTCTTTCCCTTCGCTCTCCCCGTACAGCTGCTTCCACCATTCGGAGAAGAAATGCAGCGACGGCTCGTAATTGACGAGAATTTCCGTCGTTTTGCCTTTACGGTACAGCGCGTTGCGAACGGCCGCGTACTGATAGCTTTCGTTCTCGGCCAGATTCGGATTCGCATACTCGGCGGCGGCGTCAGCCGCGCCCTTCATCATCGCGTCGATGTCGATCCCCGCGACGGCGATCGGCAGCAGGCCGACGGCGGTCAGCACCGAGTAGCGGCCGCCGACGTCGTCCGGAATGACGAACGATTCGTAGCCTTCCTCGGTCGCCAGCTTCTTCAGCGCGCCGCGCGCCTTGTCCGTCGTCGCATAGATGCGTTTGCGCGCTTCTTCCTTCCCGTACTTCTTCTCCAGCTCGGCGCGGAAAATGCGGAAAGCGATGGCCGGCTCGGTCGTCGTGCCGGATTTGGAGATGACGTTGATCGACCAGTCCTTTCCTTCCAGCAGCTGCAGCAGATGGGCCACATACGTCGAGCTGATGTTGTTGCCGGCGAAAAATACTTGCGGCGTCTTGCGGCGGTCCTGCGGCAGCAGATTGTAGAAGGAATGCGAGAGCATCTCGATCGCGGCGCGCGCGCCGAGATAAGAGCCCCCGATGCCGATCACGACGAGCACGTCGGAATCGGACTGGATTTTGGCCGCCGCCTGCTTGATGCGGGCGAATTCTTCCTTATCGTAATTGGTCGGCAGATCGATCCAGCCGAGAAAATCGGAACCTGCGCCAGTGCCGTTGTGAAGCTGATCGTGCGCCGTGCGTACCGCATCGGCCAAATAATCGATTTCGTGCTGGCCGACGAACGTCAGCGCTTTGGAATAGTCGAAACGGACCGTTTTGCTCATGAATCGGTAAACCTCCTTCAATCCTGGGACTAGCAATAGAATAAAGGATTTATCCCGCGAAAACAAGGGAACAGCGGATCAGGGTGTGTTACAATAAAGACAGGCTTTGCCTGCCAACGCACAACAAAGCGATAAACCAGATATTACGAGGAGGGCTATCATGCAGCATATCGGATTTATCGGACTCGGAACCATGGGCGCGCCGATGGCGGCCAATCTGCTTCGCAAAGGGTATGCCGTCACCGTCTGGAACCGTACGGCCGCCAAGGCCGACGAGCTCGTCAGGCTCGGCGCCCGGAAAGCGGCGACTCCGGCGGAAGCGGCGCGCGCCGCAGACGCGGTCATCACAATGATCAGCAACGACGCCGCCATAGCCGAAGTATACGACGGAGACAACGGTGTGCTCGCTGGCGTTCGCGAAGGCGCCGTCATCTTCGACAGCAGCACGATTTCTCCGGAGCTGGCGCGGCGTCTGGCAGCCGACGCCCGGACGCGCGGCGCCGCGTTTTTCGACGCCCCCGTCACCGGCAGCAAGCCGGCGGCCGAGGACGGTACGCTCGTCTTCATGGTCGGCGGCGACGAAGCGACGCTCCGCAAGCATGAAAGCATACTGCTGGCCATGGGCCGCAAAGTGCTGTATATGGGCGAGAGCGGCAGCGGCGCCGTTGCGAAGCTCGCGCACAATGCCATTGTCGGCATCAACACGGTCGCCCTCGTGGAAGGGCTGGCCATTGCCGCGAGCGGCGGCATTAACGCCGCCCAGTTCATCGAGCTCGTCCAATCGGGCGGCGCCGGCAGCAAAATGGCCGATCTCAAAGGCCCGAAGCTGCTCGCCGAAGACTACAGCGTACAATTTTCACTCGGACTTATGCTCAAAGACCTTCGTCTTGCCTCCTCGTTGTCGGACAGCCTGAACGTGCCGACGCCGATGCTCGAAGCCGCCAAAAGCGTCATGCAGACCGGCCAGGCGCTCGGACTTGGCGACTTGGATCTGTCGGCCATTGCCAAAAGCTATGAGCAATGGACCGGCCGGAAGCTGAACGGCGGAGGCGGGGACAAGTAAGCGGCGGCGATCGCCGCCGCGTCCGCTCCCCCTATCCTTCCGAACGTAAAAGCTTCCGAATGCCTTGCGCGCAGCTGCCGCTGCGCGCCCCGACCGGCGCCGCGCCGGGCGCCGGTCTATTCTTTTATATAGGAACAGCAATAATCGGTTACGGCCGCCACCTGCAGCCTGAACTTCGAATTGGCCGGTACGACAAATTCGTCCCCGCCCTGAATATGCTTCCATTCCGTATCGCCCGGCAGCAGCACCTTCAGATCTCCCGCCAATATTTCCATCACTTCTTTGTCGCCCGTTCCGAACTCATATTCGCCGGGCAGCATAATGCCGAGCGTTTTTTCGTCCCGTCGGGGAACACAACGGTGCGGCTGGTAACTTTGCCGTCAAAATAAACGTTCGCTTGCTTGATGATCGTTACATTTTCGAATTGGGACATACCCGTTCTCCTCTCGTTCTCCGGTCATCGGGACGAAAAGCGGCCGGACGCTCTATGCAAGCCGCCAGCCGCGTATACCCGAATATCGTTTTGTTTTCTCTCTTACATCTCTTTACAGCAATGCCTTCACTTTCGCCACCACGTTCTCGACGGTGAAGCCGTATTCCTTCACCACGCGGTCGCCGGGCGCGGAAGCGCCGAACGTGTCGATGCCGAGCACATCGCCGGCTTCGCCGACATACCGCTCCCAGCCGAACGGATGCGCCATTTCGACCGCGAGCCGCGCTTTTACGTCAGGCAGCAGGACGGCGTCCTTGTACGACTGCTCCTGTTTGTCAAACAGATCCCAGCTCGGCATGCTGATGACGCGAACGGAGATGCCTTCTTCGGCCAATGCTTGCTGCGCCTTGATCGCCAGCGAAACTTCCGAACCGGTCGCGATAATTTGCGCCTGCGGCTTGCCGTCCGCCGCATCGGACAGGACGTATGCGCCGCGGGCAACGCCTTCGCGCGCCTGCTCCGCCGTTCCTTCGAGCACCGGCAGATTTTGGCGCGTCAGGACGAGCGCAACCGGATTCGATTGGTTCTGCACCGCATAAGCCCATGCGGCGGACGTCTCGTTCGCATCGGCCGGGCGGATGACGGTAAGCCCCGGAATGACCCGAATCGACGCCAGCTGCTCGATCGGCTCGTGCGTCGGACCGTCCTCGCCCACCGCGATGCTGTCATGCGTCAGCACGTAGACAACCGGCTGCTTCATCAGCGCTGCCAGCCGGACGGCCGGCCGCAAGTAGTCGGTGAACACGAAGAACGTGCCGCCGTAAACTTTGATCCCGCCGTGCAGGCTGATGCCGTTCATCGCGGCGGCCATGCCGAATTCGCGCACGCCGAAGTAGATGTTCCGACCTTCGTAGCTGCCCGGCTTGAACACCGGCAACCCTTTCAGATGCGTCATCGTCGAGCTTTCCAGATCGGCGGAGCCGCCGGCAAGATGCGGAACGTTCGCCGCCAGCCCGTTCAGCGCATTGCCGGATGCGACGCGCGTCGACAGCGGTTTGTCCGACGGCGAGTATACCGGCAGCGCGGCATCCCAGCCTTCCGGCAGTTCGCCGTTTACGGCGCGCTCGAACTGCGCCGCAAGTTCCGGATAGGCCTCTTTGTACTTCGCGAACAGCTCGTCCCACTCCGCATTCGCCTGTTCGCCGGCGCGCTTCACTTCGGCGAAATGGCGGCGCACCTCGTCCGGCACATGGAACGGCTCTTCGGCTGTCCAGCCGTAAGCCTGTTTCGTCAGCGCCGCCTCATCCGGACCGAGCGGCGAACCGTGCGGACCGGCATGCCCGCCTTTGCCCGCCTTGTTCGGGCTGCCGTAGCCGATAATCGTCTTGACCTCGATCAGCGTCGGACGTTCCGTTTCGGCTTTCGCTTCGGCGATAGCTTTGGCCAGCGCATCCAGATCGTTGCCGTCCTCGACGCGCAGCACCTGCCAGTTGTAGCCTTCGAAACGCTTCTGTACGTTTTCCGAGAACGACAGGCTCAGCTCGCCGTCGAGCGAAATATCGTTCGAATCGTACAGCACGATCAGCTTGCCCAGCTTCAGATGGCCGGCCAGCGACGCCGCCTCGGTAGAGATGCCTTCCATCATATCGCCGTCGCCGCAGATGACGTACGTATAGTGATCGATCAGATTATAGCCTTCCTTGTTGTATACGGCGGCCAAATGCGCTTCCGCCATCGCCATGCCGACCGACATGCCGAGTCCCTGGCCGAGCGGTCCCGTCGTCGCGTCGACCCCTGCGGTATGCCCGAATTCCGGATGGCCGGGCGTCTTCGATCCCCATTGGCGGAAATTTTTCAGTTCTTCGAGCGGCAGATCGTAGCCCGACAGATGCAGCAGGCTGTAGAGCAGCATGGAGCCGTGACCGGCCGACAGGACGAAGCGGTCGCGATTGATCCAGCCCGGATTGGACGGATTATGCTTCATCTCTTTGGCAAAAAGCTGATAGCCCATCGGCGCGGCGCCCATCGGCATGCCCGGGTGCCCCGATTTCGCCTTTTCGATCGCATCGATCGCAAGCGTGCGGATCGTATCGATGGAAAGCTGGTCAATCGATTTTTGCGTTACGGTCATCACAAGTTTCCTCCTAGAAATTATATCTTGCCGTGACTGTTCGCTTTATGTCTGGTTTTCGCGAAAGTTGGCGCTGGTGCCAGTGCCAGATGGCTTTCAAATATTGTACCATTCCCTTTATCCGTTTTCCACGTAAAAAAAGACCGGGCCTCCGGCAAATACCGCCGGCACCCGGCCATTTGTTCCCTTCGAACGGACAGCCGTCCCCGGATAAAACGCGCCGGACGGCAACGAAAGCCGCTTCCGCTGTCAGTTGAACACGACGGTTTTATTCTGATGGACGAGAATGCGGTCCTCCGTATGCCATTTGACGGCGCGGGCCAGCACGATCCGTTCGATCGTCCGGCCGATCCGCTTCAGATCCTCCACATTGTCGCGATGCGTCACCCGCTGCACGTCCTGCTCGATAATCGGGCCGCCGTCAAGCTCCTCGGTGACATAGTGGGCCGTCGCGCCGATCAGCTTGACCCCCCGCTGATACGCCTGCTGGTAAGGCTTCCCTCCGACGAATGCGGGCAGGAACGAATGATGGATATTAATAATGCGGTTCGGAAACTGCTCGATAAACTTCGGCGAAATAATCTGCATATACCGGGCAAGCACGATCAGGTCCGCTTTTCCGCTCACGGCCTCAAGCTGCTTGCGTTCCGCTTCCGGCTTCGTTTCGGGCGTCACCGGGATATGAATATACGGAATGCCGAAGCTTTCCACCAGTTCCCGCATATCCGGGTGATTGCTGACGACCATGGCGATGTCGACATCGAGATCGCCGGCCTGCCACTGCCACAACAGCTCCAGCAGGCAATGATCTTCCTTGGAAACGAAAATCGCAAGACGCTTCTTGCGGCTGGCGCGGAACGTATGCCATTTCATGTCGAAACGGTCCGCCACCCGGGTGAAATCTTCCTGAATAACGGGCAGTTCCCGCTCCAGATCGGTCAGGTCGAATTCGAAGCGGATAAAGAACATGCCCCCTTCGGGATCCATCGTATACTGGTCCGACTGGACGATATTGGCGCCGTGCTCGTGCAGAAACTGCGAGACGGCCGCCACGATGCCCGGACGGTCCGGACACGAGATCAGCATTCTCGCGCGGTTTTTTTGTCTTCGCGTCGCTTGACCTGCTGCGTTTGATACGGGTTTTGCTGCATGAAATTTTACTTCCTTCCATTGGCAATAATAATATCGGTTTAGGCGTCAGGCGTTGACCAGCAGCTGCTTGCCGGCAAACCACGCCGTAATGCGGTGGTTGATCTCTTCCTCGCTCAGATCGGTCAGCACCTGATGCTCGACGACGAGATCGTAAAGCCGTTCCATCGGCTCGCGCGGGTCCGCCTTCTTCGCTTTGGCGTCGGATTTCAGCGTCTCCCAGGTGGAGAGCACAAAAACTTTCGGATCGATATCCTGTTTGCCGAAGAAATGATGCAGCCGTTCGACATGATCGAAGAACGACTCGCCGAACCGCTCCATCGCGTTGCCGCGCAGAAGGGCGATTTCCGCTTCGTACATCGGGCGCTGCTTCTTCGCATCTTTCCCGATCCACGGCGTCTCCAGAATGAACGGCCGTCCGGCCAGCGCCTCGTGATGCACGACCGCGTTGATCGTATCGAATCCGAGCCAGCCGGCGCCGATGGGAGCGTGCCGGTCCTTCGCCGCGCCGCGCGGATTTTTGCTGTCGTTCAGATGGACGACCGCCACCCGGTCAAGCCCGACGATCCGGTCGAATTCCTCCAGCACGCCGTCCAGATCGCCGATCAGATCGTAGCCGGCATCGTGCATATGGCATGTGTCCAGGCAGACCGTCAAACGGTCGTTTTGACGGACTTTATCGATTATCCGGGCGATTTCCTCGAACGTGCGGCCGATTTCCGTCCCTTTGCCGGCCATCGTTTCCAGCGCGATATTGACGTCCGTCTCGTCCGTTCCGTCCAGCACCTCGTTAAGTCCTTCGGCGATGCGGCCGATGCCGTACTCCGCATCCTTGTCCGTGTAGGCGCCGGGGTGAAGCACGATGTTGCGGACGCCGATATGATGCGTGCGGCGCACTTCTTCCTGCAGAAAACGAACCGCCAGCTCGAACGTGTCTTCCTTATAGGAGCCGAGGTTAATGATATATGGCGCGTGAACGACGATCTCCTCCACGCCCGATTTGGCCATCGCTTCCTTGCCTTCGGGAATATATAAGCTGTCGATCGGTTTGCGGCGCGTATTTTGCGGCGCTCCGGTATAAATCATGAACGTGGTTGAGCCGTAGGAATCGGCTTCCTGGGCCGCCGTGAGCAAACCCTTGTCCGAAAACGATACATGGGAGCCTATTTTCAACATCATCAATCGCCCCTTTCCTAGATACCTTCCTATTTTACAGGGAATATCGAAATAAATCTAGGAATACGCTATAATTCATATAGAGGTGAAAGCTGGATGAACGGAACCCCTAACTGGTTTATGTTTTTCATCTTGTTCTGGGCCGTCGTCATGGTCGGTTTTATGGCGATCGGCGGCTTTTTTATGTTTCGCAAATTTCTGAAGGTGCTGCCGCAGCGCGACGGAAAATCGAAGCTGGATTGGCAAAACTATTGGGTCGAACGGAGCCGGGGCATGTGGTCGGAAGATTCGAAAGCTTTTCTGGAGCAGCTTGTCTCTCCCGTTCCCAAAGCGTTTCGCGATATCGCCCGCCATTCGATCGCAGCCAAGATCGCGCAGGTGGCCGTCGAAAGCGGTTCGACCGAAGTGACGCGCGAGCATTGCATCAAAGGATACATTCTGGCGACGCCGAAACGCGATTACCGCAGTCTCAGGCAGTTTCTCGACAAACAGGGGATCGACTACAGCGCCTACCAGCATTTGTTCCAGCAAGAGAATCATGCCTGACGGACAGGCCCTTTGCTCCTTTCGTTTTCCGCAAAACGACGACGAACGATCCGATAAAGCTGGAACTTTCCGGGAGTATGGTTCGTCATAGAAAGCAGGAGGTGGTTGAAATGACAACAACCAAGAGAAAACATGCCAAAAAAATGCTGTCCGCGGCATCGGCTTTGCTGCTGGCGGCCATGCTCGCCACCGCTTGCGGCAGCACGAATAATGGCCAGGAGAACCGCGAACTGGGCGGAACGCCTCCAACCGAACAAAGCGACGAGACGTCCGGAATCTCGCAGGGAAGCGGCGGCGCAGTCGACGGTGACAGTGCCAATACCGGCGGCGGTTCCGACAGCAATGAAGGAGGAGCGGGGCAACCGTCGAGCGAACCTGGCGAAGGCGGCGGAGGCACGGTGGAGGAGCCGGGCGTAGCCGATCCCGACACGCCGGTATCGTCCGATGCGGACAGCGCCCCCGTCGTACAGCAAGCCGAAGGTATTTATAACGGCCAGATCGACGGCCATTCGGTGGAAATTGAGACGGCGAACGGTCCGGCCGCATTCCAGATCGAGGAGCAGCTTGCCGAGACGGTCGCCGCGCTGGAGCCGGACACGAAGATCCGGTACGAATATTATGAGAAAGAAGTCGACGGCGGAGAGGAATCGGTCAAGCAATTGTGGCTGACCAAAATCGAAGCCGTGCAATAATTCGCTCTGCTCAAGAAGCCGTGCAATCGCTCGCTCTGCGCAATGGATTTCTGAATCTCTGAATATATTCGTTCAATATAAACATATCGGAAATTGGCAAGTGAAATGAAGGACAAAGCGAAACGGGCAAGGAGGCGTGCGTGTCGCATGAAGGTCGCGATTGCCGGCGGAACCGGTTTTATCGGCTCGGCTTTGACGAATGCTCTGCTGGAACGCGGGGATGAAGTTTGGGTGATTACCCGGTCCCCGCGCAAAATAACTGGCGGCGAAACCCGGGAGAAGCTGCATGGCGTCACATGGGACGAGTGCGCCGCCCAGCCCGGCAAGCTGCAAGGTGTCGAAGCGGTTGTCAATCTGGCTGGCGAGACGATCAATCAGCGGTGGACGGCCGGGGCGAAGAAGCGCATCGTCGATTCCCGGCTGTTCGCCGCCCGGGAGATCGCACGGCTGGCCGAGCGGCTCGAGCCTCGCCCGCATACCGTCATCAATTCGTCCGGCGTCTCGATTTATGGAACCTCGGAAACGGAAACGTTCGATGAGGACAGCCCGGCGGTGGAGAGCGATTTCCTGTCGCGCGTGGCCGTGCGCTGGGAGGAGGCCGCCGGCGCCATTCCGGCCGGCCGGGTGATCCGGCTCCGCACCGGCGTCGTATTGGGGCGCGGCGGCGCGTTTCCGCTGATGGCGCTCCCTTACCGTTTGTTCGCCGGAGGACGTATCGGAAGCGGACGGCAGTGGATGTCGTGGATCCATATCGAGGACATGGTCCGGCTCATTCTGCATTGTCTGGACACGCCCGGCATTGCCGGGCCGGTGAACGCCACGTCGCCCGAGCCGGTCACGAACGACCGGTTCGGACGGGCGCTCGCCAAGGCGATGGGACGCCCGCACTGGCTTCCCGTGCCGGCTGCCGCGATGAAGGCGCTGCTCGGCGAAATGTCGACTCTGCTGCTCGACGGCCAGCGCGTCATTCCCCGCAAAGCATTGGAAACCGGTTTCCGGTTCCGCTTCCCCGATATTCAAAGCGCCGTCCATAACCTTGTCGGCCGTTGATTCAACCCGTTTTCAATTCATAGACAGGACCGCCGGTCCCGGCAAGCTGCAGGAGATCCCCTTCCCGCAGCTTGTATGTTTTATAGGGAATCATCGTCTCTCCGTTCAGCGTGCTGCCGTTGCGCGAGCCCATATCCTTCACGGTAACTTCCCCGTTCTTGTTCACCAGTTCCAGATGAATCCGCGAAATGCCCGGCGAGCGGTCGACAACCTGCACGCTGTCCTCCGCACGACCGATCCGTGTCAGTTCTCCTATGATCGGCAGCCGTTCCACCTGAAAACCGGTCTTGCGCTCCAGCCAATATGTACCGAGCGGTTCTCCGGATTGGCTGCGCGTACCGAGCCATTGCGTCGCATCGGCGGAAGCATCGGCCTTTTGCGCCACCCAGGAATGATCGGCAATCGTCTGCTCCGAGATCTCCGGTTCGGACGCTCGCCCTTGCCATGTTGCCGCGTCCTTCCATGCGAAATGTCCGGGCACCCGTTCCATTGGTCCCATTGGTCCCATTGGTCCCATTTGTCCCATTTGCTTCATTTGTTGCTTTTGTTGCTTTTGTTCCATCTGTTCCTTTTGTTCCATCTGTTCAAATTGTTTCATACGTTCCATTTGCCCCAGCTTGTCCGGATGTTCCAGCCATCCCGGCCGTTTCACTCGTTTCATCGGTCCCCGTTCCTGCGGGCCATATTCCGCCTTCCCGTTATTCCCTTGGCCATGCGCCGTCCCGTCACGTTCCGCCGGATCGCGCTCCGCCCAGTCATGTTTCAACAAGTCGTGTTCTATCAAATCACGCTTCATCAAGTCACGTTCCGTCGAGCCACGCTCCGCCGAATCATGTTCCGTCAAATCACGTTCCGTCAAGCCGCGCTCCGCCGAATCATGTTCCGTCAAATCACGTTCCGTCAAGCCGCGCTCCGCCAACTCCGCTCGCCTTGGCTCGCTTCGTTTTTCCGCCAAACGGCAGCCAGCAGTCCGAGGGTCGCGGCAGTCAGCAGGCCGGAAAACAGAAGACCGGTCCTGTCGGGCGCCGAACCGTATACGAACCGCCAAATGAAAGCAATGGCCAGCGCGGCAAGCGCAACGGCGACCGTTCGCTTGCTGCCGGACGATGCCTCCCGTTCGTTCTTTTCTTCGTCCGCATGCGGCGTTTCCTCGCCGGGAGGCCATCCGCCATTGCCGAAGTACGGCTTCGGCGTCCCGGACGGCCAGTCTTCATCGGTTGCAGCCACGTCAGCGGAGCCATGCAGCGACTCATAGCTTCCTTTCATCTTCGGCCGGCCTACGCCCCAGCCGTCCGACGCCCCGGTCCGCACATGCCTGCCGCTCTGCTCCGTATGCGCAGCCATAACCTGCAGCGTCTGACGCAGCCCGCTCCACGATTCGCCTCCTTCAAGCTCGCGCAGAATGCGTTGGTGGTCGATGCCGACCGGTTCCCGGACATAGGCCGTCCAGCGGACGGCCAGCGCCAGCAGTTCCCCCGCCTTTCCGCCTTTTTCCGGGTTCGGATCGTTCAGGGGCAAGTAAGCGATGCCGACATCGTCTACGGATTCTCCGACGAACAGGCAGTGTTCCTGCAGCAAACAGCCTTCCGGCCTCAGCATATAATGCTTGCAATCGTCAAGCGTCTCCACGATGGCGAGCAGCAGACGGTAATATTCCTCCGGCGTCAGCGGCTGAAGATGAAAGCGATGCGTGAGCAGCCGTTTGCCCGCCGTTTTGTAACGGAACGACACGCAGCCGTCCAGCTCGATCCACTCCATCGGCAGCAAGCGCGGAATCGAGTGGGCTTGAAGCATGTTCAGCTCGATCTCGTCCAGTTCGTTGCGGCGAATGCCGTTTTCCGCATCGACAATCATTTCATGTCCCCGGTTCATCGCAAAATCAATGCGTAGCGATTTCAATCCTTTCCCTCCTGCGCATATGTGATCACCACCATAGCGTAACCGCCGCCGGCGCGACCGCCAGCATAAACGGAAACTTCAGCCCTTGTGCCGCCCAGCCGTTCCACACTTCCTTCTTCATGCCGAGCCGGCCCGGCGCGATGAAGAGCGCGATGCCCGTCCATAGCCGCCGCGCAAACGGTCGGCTGGCGGCAATGACGATGCAGCCGATCGCCCCGGCGTACAGGATGGAGTACATAAGCAGTTGCGCGGTTTCATAAACGCCCAGCCAGGCTCCGAGCGCGCCGAACAGCTTCACGTCCCCTGCGCCGATCCCTTTCATCAGATGGAGAAGGAGAAGCGGAACGAAGCCCGCCGCCGCTCCCGCGAGCGCCGAACCCGCTCCGTTCCAGCCGGCGGTTGCCCCATGATAGCCGAGACCGAGCAGGAAACCGGCGCCTGTCAGCAAATTCGGAATCCGCATCGTACGTATATCGGTGACGAAAGCGGCGGCAATCAAAGCCGCAGCGCCCAGCGCGGCTGCGCTCATCGGCAAATCCCTCCTTATCCGTTATCCGGGGCCGTTCCGGATTTCGCTACGACAAAATGCATGGAAACGCTCGCCCCGGCGGCGTTTTTTACTGTCAGTTCCCAAACCCCCGGCGTCGTGTTGCCTGAAACATGCCATGTCCATTCGACCAATCCGTCCGCATTCGCGGCAGCATCGCCCAAATTTTCGCCTTGCTGCGTCCGCTTTTGTAGTTCACTTCGAGCGAGACCTGGCCGCCCGGCTCCGTTCTCGCGACGACGCGCGCTTTTCGGCCCGGCCTGAGCGGATTCGGTTCGATCGACACGATCTGCAGCGGCGCGCTTTGCCCTTCCTCCTGGCCGCCGCCGTACATCGCCGGCTGCGGGTCGCTTACCCAAACCCGCTCCGCCGCCGCTTCTTTCAGTACGATAGGCCGGTTAAGAAACGGAACTTTGATCGGAAATTCGTACGATACTTCCAATCGCAAATAAGCGTCCCGCCGATCGTTCAGATCGGGCAGCGAAAGCCGGCTCAACCGGACCCGCTCCGGCTCAAGCTCCGCCGCGTCGGCAAACCGCCGAATGAGCGGCTCGATCGCCTCCCTGCCGAGCTCCGTCGCCGCTAAATCCCGGGCCGGTCCCCAGTCTCCTTTCATCGCCGCCGATATGACGGAGCCGGCTGGCTCCGGCAGCCAGCCGGCGATTTCGGCAGCGGCGTCGGGCCAGTCCGCCATCGGCATGTTGACCGCCTCGTTATCGGAATCGGCCGCGTCCGCCGCCAGATAGGCGGCGTACATCGTCGCCGCCGCCTGACGCACCGTCTGCGAAACGGCGGACTGCAGCGCCATCTGCACGGCGGACAGCTTGACGACGCATACCAGGAAGAGGACAAGCAGCAGAAACAACGGCATCGCGAGCGACGCTTCCACCGAAATGCCGCCCTTTTCTCCCCGCAGCCCGTCAATAGGACCAGCCGATCGTTTTGGATGTCTCATATCGGTTTCCGGCAACCTTTCCTTCCAGTACTCCCAAACGGTTAACAGTTCTCATCAGGCCCGGCAAAAACCACAGATTGACCGAAGCCCGCACTTCTCCGGATACGCCTGCCGGGGTAAGCGACAAATCCGTTCCGGTATTCCGCTCGATAACGGCGATCATGCGCGAAAGCCGTCCGGCGTCGCCGCCGTGCAGAAGCATAAACAGGCGCAAATAATCGGCATACGTCAAACGTACCGGCACGTATTTGGAAAGCGGAGCGGCCCCTTCCCGGGCAAACGAAATCATGTCCTCCACCGCCATCTTCAACCCATACAACAGCGCAGCCGGCAAAATAAGGAGCGGATGCGCAAGCGACTTGTTCACGATCAGCCCTTCCATCGTCCGTATCGCCAACCGGAACGCGAACAATTCGCCGTATGCCGCAGCGATATTCGCGACCGGATCGTGAAACCCGTATAAAATATACTCCGCTTCCTGATTGCCAAGATTGAACGCTTCCGCCAGTCCTCCCGAATCCGCCGCAGCATCGTCCGCTTCTTCCCCCGGACCGGTTACCCCAAGGAAGCCTGTAAAGTTCCGGGGATCGAACGTCGAGAAGCGCTGGATCGTATATTCGCCTATATACAACGGGTCGCGAACATGCTCCAGCATGTCGGCCATACTGCCGAACAAGCCTTCCGACAGGCCGGCCGCATCTCCGGACATATCGCCCGCTTCTTCGGGCAGCCCCGCCGCTTCTGGCGGCGACCCTGCGGCCGCTTCGTTGAACGCGAGATTGCTGCGGTACGCCTGCTCCAGCAACCGGAACTCCTCCCGCTGCTCCTCCGTCCCGGGATCCGCCCGGAGCTGATGCAGAACGCCGCGCACCCGCTTCCACATCTCGTCGGCTTCGGCCTGTTTCCGTTTGGCCTCCCGGCTGACCTGCTTCGAGCTTTGCAGCGCCCGCTCGCGTGCCGCGATAACGGTACCCGGTCGAATATACTTCTCATAGAACCGGCCGTACGAAGCTTGAAGCCGGCGCGCTCCGTCATGCAGCGCCGAGCCGTCCCCGCCGTAGCCTCCCAGAGCCGCCGACACGCTGGATTGGAAAACGCCGGCCTCGGCGTAGAAGGATGCGTACTCGGCGGCCTGGCTTACGATCTCCTCCCGAAATTCGCCGAACCAGTCATCCGGCAGCAGCAGCTGGTCGACCGTATCCCGGATTTGCCGCAGATCGTCCTCCGCGCCGGCCGGAATCGACGCAGCGCCGCCTTGAACCGCGCTTTCGCCGAGCCGAACGAATCCGCTGTCACGCCCGGCGGCGGAAGTTCTTGCGCGGGCGACCGTTTCGCTCATCTCCCGGTTGATCTGACGGGCCAGCTCCAGCTCCTGCAGCGCCAGCGTCTCCATGCGCCGATGCGCCTGTTCCGCCTGCATACTCGACTGCCGCAGCTCCTGACTGACCGCTCGCGCCATCCGCTCGTACGCGGCAATTTCGGCGGCGTACACAGGCTCGGTTCCTTCCTCACGGCTCGCATCCGCTGCGATCCAGGCGGTATATTGCGCATAGCCTGCCGCGACGTCCTGCACGGTATCCCGCGAAAGGCCGGCCGTTCCCTGAAGCGGCAGCAGGCTGTCAAGATTGGCGTCCTTCGCCGCGTTCGCAGCCTCGCGCTGCGTTTCGATGGCGGCTGCCAAATGCTGCTCCCGCCGGTCGTACAGCTTCCGCAGCCGTTCCAGCAGATCGACGGCCGCCGCCGCTTCCTTCATCGCGCCCGACATCGGCTTGAGCTTCGACGCCAGCTCAAGCGTCAGATCGATGGGAGCCTTGTATTTCATCTCTTCCAGCACCTGGCGCCGAAACACGTCATGATCGCCGAGCACCTGCGACACGTTGGTGCCGTATTCGACAAGGCGTGCGTCGAGCAGGCGAAAATGGCCGCCGTCCGGCCCGTTCAGCCAGTCTTCCAGCACCGGACCCATAATTTCGTCATCCGGCGTACCGCCCCGGGCAAATAACCCGTACCGCTCGTACAGTCCCGCATCGTAAGCGGCAAGCACAGAGCGGACCGCCGCCCGCGTCGCGCCGTCCAGCTTGCGGTTGAAAGCGGCGATGCGCGAAAAATCGATCAGAAGCGAAGTAAACAGCAGCATGCCCGCAGTTATAATGATCAGGAACACAGTCACCGATCCTCGGTCGTTTCCCCCGCCGCCATTCTTCCCATAGCCGTCCTTCCCGCCGCTATTCTTCCCGCTATCGTTCCCTCCGACGCCGATCCGCCGGCCGTTCGCCTTTCGGTTCAGTGACGCTCCCCCCTCGCGCCGGGCAAGGACGAGAGCACTTCTCCCGCCTGTGTGCGACCTTCCGGCTTCCGGCCGAACTTGTTCACATAATAGCGGACAAGGTCGACGCTGCGAATGAATTCGACCGGATCCGCAACGACCGACGCCGCGCGCGTAGCAGGCTCGGCCTCAAGCCGGAACTTCGCCAAGGGCGAAGATTCCACAGGCTCGCGAAGTCTTATTTCCACCAGACGGAGGAGCCCTTCCCGTCCGTACCCGGCATCGCCTTCGTAGCCTGACGGCATCTGTCCGGCCGTCCTGAGCAGTTTGCGCGCCGGCAGCCGATCGTCTTCTCCCGGTTCCCCGGGTATCACAACGACGGTCTTCTCGGGCGCGTCCCCGATGCCGAATAACGACCGGAGCATGTCGTCATTGCCCAATCGCCAGTACAAGCCGTCATATTGTCCCGGCGGGGCAAGACCGCTCTTCGGATCGCGGCTGCTATTGTCCCAACCGAAAGCCGCTTGCTCCGCGGCCGCGGAAGCGGTGTAGTACAGCATAACGTTCTGATACATATACAGGCCGAAAAACAGCAGGACGAAAACGATCGTCAATATGACCGGCATCACCATCGCCGCTTCCAGCGCAAAGCTTCCGTCGTCGCGACGAAATCGGACGGCGAGACGGCAGCCGCGGTTAATCAAACACTTCATCGGCTTTATCGGAAGCTTTGCCCATCAAATCGTTGACCAGCTCGATAATCCAATCCTTGAACAGGAGAGCGATTATAATGAGCACCGCAATGATCAATATAATTTCCAGCGTCCCGATTCCGTCCTCCGCATGCCGAAACGATTGCGCACGCCGCTTGCATGCTTTCCACCATTTTCTCATCGAATACGTTCTCCTTCCGCAATCATGAAATCGATTTTTCGTGCAACCCGCCCGCTGCCATTACTTTTACGACATCAGCATCATCGCCGGGGCCGCCACAAGCACCATCATGACAAAAAGATGCCGACGAGCGGAAAAAGCAGCTTCGAGGACGCTTCTTCCCCTCTCGCTCTCGCCGCCGACTTGCGCTTCTCCCAGAGCGTATAGGACAGCTCGCGCAGCGCAAGAACGAATTGATCGCCGCCGCGGCGGTAATTGAGCAGCAGCACCGTCGTGAAAACGGCCACCTCGCGTACGCCGCAGCGCCGGTTGAACTGCTCGATCGCTTTGCCGAACGGCTCGCCGTTGCGCATCGCGCTTACCGCCCTGGCCCATTCGTCGTAAAGCGGATGACCGGCTTGCCGCAAACCGTCGCCGCAGCGCATGAGCGCGCTCTGCACCGTCTCGCCCGCGCCGACCAGCAGCATCAGCTTGCTCAGCATATCCGGCAGCGCCAGCACGATATCCTGCCTGCGCTTCTCCAGCCGGGCGGTCACGCCGTGAAAACGGACGGCCGGCAACAGCGCCGCAAGCACGACGCCCAGGCCGAGAATGGCCGTCTCCTCTCCGGCGGCGGCTATCGCCGCGCTGCCGGCCAGCGCCCCGTATCCGCTCCCGAACGCATGCGCGACAAAACGTTTCGTCCGCTCCAGCGTCCAGCCCTGTCCGTAAAGCACCAACAGTTGCTGATGGCGGCCGGCCAACCACAATGACATCCGTTCATATCCTCGGCAACTCTCCAGCGCCCACATAAAGGGCAAGGTCATGACATGCTCGTTCAGATCGAAACCGCCGGCCTTTGCCGGTTTCCCGGCTGCGGCCGCCTGCGTTCGTTGCGGCGGACGAGCAGCCGCTTGCGCAAGTTGCGGCGAACGAGCGGCGACCGCAAGCAGCACCCAGATGACGGCCAGCACAGCCGTCAACAACCAAGCGATAAGCCTCACCCCTTCCGCTAATCTCCTTTGGCCGCCGCACAGCATCATAACCGGATGCTCATAATGCGGATCATGGCCAAGCAGCAGGCCAAAATTACGGCCAAACCCGCCGTCAGCAGCACATAACCGAACCCGCCGTACAACGGCTCCATATAGTCGGGCGCTGCAAATCCGAGAAAAGCGAGAAATACGAACGGCACGGCCATCATCACGCGCGATTCGAACCGCTTGCGGGCAAGCATGACCGCAATTTCCTGCTGAACTTCAAGCTTGTCCCCGATCAGCTGCGACGTTCGCTTGATCACTTCCACAAGATCGCCGCCCACCCGCTTGCAGGTCGTGAAAACGTCGGCAAAATGGCTGATTTCATCGATCCTGGCGCGGTCGGCGAAATGGCGGAGAGCGCTCTCGAGCGGCTCGCCGTTCTCGAACCGGTGGCAAATCGCTGCAAACTCCCGCCGGATGTCGGTATGCGGATCGGGATAAAGCAGCGCGAGATCTTCCGTCGCCGCGAAGAAGGCATTTTCGACCGAGCGTCCGGCCGCAAGCGACGATGTGAGCGAAAATAACGCCTCCTTGAATTGCAGCCTCAGCCGTTCCTGGCGGCCGGCCTGCAGCGACCGGCGCCTGAAACGCGGAAAGAGCATGCCGGCCGGCGCAAACAATAGCGAGAGCGCGACCGACCGGTAGAATAAATAGGCTCCCGCAAACGCAAGCGCGCAGCCCGCCAGCGCAAGAAGCAAAACCGGCCGGCGCTCAGATGATATTCGCCGTAATCCGGAAGAGCTTCCCCGCCCCTGTCCTTCCCCGCGGCCCGCCGCTCCGGAAAGCTCAAGCCGAGCCAGTCGAGCCAGCGGTACACGGGCCGGCCGGAATTTTCCGCCCCCGCCGGTACGGCGGAATATACGGCTTCCCGCCGCGCAGCCGGCCGCTCTGCGGGGCCGGACCGCTTGACGGCGTTCATGACGCCACCCCGCTGTCGGCCCGCCGGAAGCCCGCCATCTCCAGCTTGCGCAGCCGTGTCATGGCGTTACCGGTAGGCCGCAGTCCGCCCGCGACTCCGCTCGGGCCTCGCCTTCGTCGACGAACAGATAGAGCGGGTTCA
>NZ_BOVJ01000164.1 GCF_018403665.1 Paenibacillus cisolokensis | reverse complement strand
GCAGGGATGGAGCGAGCGAATAAGGCACTGGAGGTTCGCAATGGGGTACCCGGCGGGGGTGGGAGCGAACGATTAAACCATGGAACTGCGCAATCGGGCGCACGGCGGTCGGGTGGGCGAGGTCGAATAGAGCCCTGGCCGATAGTATCGTCCTCAGACGACGGAGTCGCTTTTCTTACTGTTCTATAAAATCAATGGAGAGCCGGGCATTTGGCAGGGAGCTTGTATCTTCGTCAGGACTTGGCGGAAAAAAGACAAATTCGGATAACACAGTAGTACAATATAAACATTGTTAAATTTCGTTTATCCGCTATAATGGGTGGAGAATCCAGCTAGATCATCTGCGCCATAAGCAGCCAGATCGCAAGGAAGAGAGGTGCTGCCGGTCGTTGAGCGGAACATGGCCGAAGGTTGTCTGTTTTTTGTCTTTAAGTGAGGCGAAGTGAAGCGCAAACGTGTGTAACCGTTTTACAGATTTAACCTACAGGAGGCTTCCCTAATGGATAAAATCAAAGTCGCCGTCATCGGTTGCGGATCGATTGCAAACGGTTCTCATATCCCGGCTTATATGGCGAATCCGTCTGCGGAGATCAAATATTTTTGCGACATTCGGCTTGAGCGGGCCGAGCAGGCAGTGAAAAAGAACGGCTGCGGTCAGGCGATAGCCGATTACCGCGTCATTCTGGACGATCCCGAAATCGAAGCGGTGTCGATTTGCACGCCGAACGACGGCCACGCGCCGATCACGATCGATTGCTTGCGCGCGGGGAAAAACGTGCTCTGCGAAAACCGGCCGCCCGTACATACAGCGAGGCGCTGGAAATGCAAAAAGTCCAGCACGAAACCGGAAAAATTCTCAATATCGGCGTTGTGAACCGCTTCAATTCGGGCGTCAACCTGATCAAGCAGATCATTGACGACGGCGAACTGGGCGAGTTGTATCACGTCTATGTCAGCTTCCGCGCGCACCGATCCATCCCGGGACTGGGCGGGGCATTCACGACAAAAGCGATAGCCGGAGGCGGCGCGCTGATCGACTGGGGCGTCCATTTCCTCGACATCGTCATGTACTGTACCGGCGATCCGAAGCCGAAAACGGTCAGCGGGCAAGCCTACTGCAAGCTGGGACGCGATATGCGGAACTACGCCTATGTCGACATGTGGGCCGGTCCGCCGGACTACAACGGAACGTATGACGTCGACGATTTCGTCACTGCCATGATCCGGACGGAAGGACCGTCTATTACGCTTAACGGCGCATGGGCGCAAAATATCGGGGAATCCGAAATGTATATCGATTTTCTTGGCGACAGAGGCGGCATCCGCCTCCAATACGGTTCCGATTTCAAGCTGTACAGCGCGAAAAACGGCGTGCTGCTGGAGACGAAGCCGAAGTTCAAATCGGTCAACATGTTCCAGAACGAAATCGACAGTTTTCTACGATCGGTTCGCACGGGCGAGAAGCTGCCGTCCCATATCGATTCGGCCATTCTTACATCCCAAATTATTCAGGGCATTTATGATTCGTCCGATCAGGGCAGAGAAATCAGTTTCGTGTAACGGTAGAGAAAAACAGAGGGAAGGCAGAGGAAAGGTAGAGGAAAGGCAGGGACCGGCTCATGAAAACGATCGGTTTTATCGACTACTATCTCGATGAGTGGCATGCCAATCAGTATCCCGCCTGGATTGCGAACGCGACCGGCGGCGCCATGCGGGTTGCTTATGCTTACGGAAAGAAGGATGCGGATGGCGGCAAGACGAACGTCGAATGGGCAGCGGAAAAAGGCGTCGAGCTGCTCGATTCGATCGAAGCGGTCGTAGAGAAAAGCGACTATCTGATCGTCCTCTCCCCCGATCATCCGGATCAGCATGAGGAATTGGCGGAGCTTCCGCTCCGTTCCGGCAAACGGACGTATATCGACAAAACGTTTGCGCCCGACCGGGCGGCTGCGCTCCGTCTGTTCGAGCTGGCCGACAAGCACGGAACGCCCCTCTTTTCCTCCTCCGCCCTGCGCTTTGCGTCGGAGTATGCGGCGGCCGAGAAACAAGGCATAGACAGTATTTACAGCTCGGGACCGGGGCGTCTCGACAATTATTCGATTCATCAGATCGAACCGATCGTCATGCTGATGGGAGCGGGAGCCGATCGGGTGATGTACACCGGCACAGGAAAATTTCCCGCTTTGCTGATCGGCTATCCGGACGGAAGGCAGGCATCCGTTCAGCACGGCGGCTGGGAATGTCCGTTCCATCTGACGCTGAATTACGATAACGGGCATTCCGCTGTTCTGAAACCGGAGTCGGACTTTTTCCAGTTGTTTATCCGCCAGCTGACCGCGTTTTTCGAGACGGGTGAAGTGCCGGTGAATCCGTCCGAGACGGTGGAAATTATCAGCATTATCGAGCAGTCCCTGAAAGCGGTCCATACGCCGCATCAATGGGTCAAACTGCCGTCCTAGACGATGAATCGGAAGAAATATTCGGGTTGCCGCTTTCATTTTGACCATTCTTTTTTCGAACAACCGCTGCAGTTCGGCGCAATCGAGCTGTATCAGATCGGCGAATTGTGCTGCGAGTGCGGTTATGAAATCGGCCCGCACGAGCAGATTTGCCATGAACTCAGCTATATCGTTTCGGGAGAAGGTTATTTTACGATTGGCGGCAACCGTCTCAAAGTCGGGGAAGGGGACATTATTTTTAATCCGGCCGGCAGCACGCACGCGATCGAAGCGGATTCGTCCAGCATGCTCCGCTACATTTATATGGGGTTCCGCATAAGCGCCGATGCGGATGAAGCGTTTGCCCGCATCAACAGCTTTTTCGAGTCGGCGCCTTATTTTCGTTCCAAAGATACGCATAATGTTTTGATTCCGTTTTTGCGAAATATCGACGAATTTTATTCGCGCGACCCTTATTCTCATGTCATGATCCGCAACTATTTCGAGGAAATTATCATTTTGACGTACCGGACGTTTGCCGCGAAAAATGTGGACGCGCCGCGTTATACGCCTCGAAAGGCGACGTATTCCGTCGGTTTTGCCGTCTATTCGGTCATCCGGTATGTGGAGAACCATATTTTCGAGTTGAAGTCGATCCGCGCGATGGCCGACGAGCTCGGATACAGCTATACGTACTTGTCCCATGTTTTTAAAGACAAAACCGGCATGACGCTGCAGCGCTATATTAATTATAAAAAATCGAGAAAGCTTTGGAAATGCTGAAGTACGGCGATATTCCGATCAAGCAGGTAGCCCGGCGGCTCAATTACGAGACGCTGCAATCGTTCAGCAAGGCGTTCACGCGCATTATGGGCTATCCGCCTTCCCGTTACGCCGCGCAGCAGCGCGGACGGGAAGCGGAGGAACAGTCGTCGGCTAACGGTTGAATCCGTCCGCGCGAATATAAAGGCCGCCCCGGCAGATGCCCCGGAGCGGCCTTTCGCTTTCGGTCACAAGTAGATTTCGCAAACTTCGAGCGACCGATCGATGCTCAAGTCGACGAACCGGTCGTCCAAGCGGATGAGCGGCCGGAAAAATCGGAAGGATGAGTCATGACGATAATGCCCGTTTCACCGGAGGACAGCTTTACCCGTTTGCCGATAAAGTTCGGGATCATATGGCGGATAAACGTATGCGTCGTGTGCGCGTCCAGCTCTTCGAAGCTCATACGGTGCAGTTCCTGCAAGACGTACAGCAGATCGCGCTTTTGCTGATAAACCCGTGCGGATATCATGGCGCTGTATACATCGGCAACGGCGATGATTTTGGCATACGGATGAATATCCGCCCCATGAAGTCCGTGCGGGTAACCGGTGCCGTTCATTCGTTCATGATGCTGCAGCGCACAGATCGCCAGATCGTCTTGTCCGATGTACGACGATCGAATGATGTCGTAGCCGTAAACCGTATGCTGCTTGACTCGTTCGAACTCTTCCTCCGTCAGACGCCCTGGCTTGTTCAAAATTTCCGCTTCGATCCGGCTCTTGCCGATATCGTGCAGAAACCCCGCTTTGCCGATGCGCGCCGCTTCCTTCTCCGGATAACCGAGCCAAGTCGCCAAATAATGAGAGATCATACCGACCTGAACGGAATGCTGGTAAGTATAGGCGTCTTTCGTATTGGCAAGCAGAAGAATGGAAACGATGTCCCGCTCCATCTGAAATTGCTCGACGAACGGAAGAAACGCTTGTTCGACCTGCTCGTCATCGATCATCCCGTTTTGCAGCGCTTTCATAAACAGTTGCTCGGTTTCCCGGACCGATTGCTCATACACCGGTTGGACGGCCGGCAGCCATTTCGGATTGAGGTCCGACTCCAGCGTTCTCCCCGGAGGCTGTTCATCCGGCCGAGATTCGATATTGACGTAGTCGATTTGATGCTGAAACAGTCTGGAAATTTCATACTCGCCCAGCACCGTTCCTTTGGACAGCACATGAAGACCGTAGCCGTTAAATGTGTCGTTCGTTAATCGGTCCCCGTTCCTCAATTCCGTCACATGTACTCTCATCCGCGACACCTCTGATCGGAAGTTCTGCTTGTTCGCCATCTAGTTCTATGGTAGCAACAATCCTTTCAATTTACAATAAGAGGATAAAGTGTTTTTTTGCGCCAATGCGGTCGAAGCTGCGCCATAGGGGGCGAAAGCTTCAGCGCCGGTCGAAGCTGCGCCAAAGGGGCGGAGCTTCAGACGCCGAGAAGCTCCGCATAGACGCTGCGGGCGACGGCCGGGTCGTCGGTTCCTTGTATGAGCGCCCTGCCGTCCGGGAACAGGATGAAAGTTAACGTCTCGCGCACACGCAGCTTTACAAGGTACGGATTGCGTTCGACCGGTCCGGCCAATGCCAGACGGGCCGCCAAGCCGTCGAGACTTAGCTGCGGACGTCCGGGCGGAATAATTTGCACCGTTTGTTTGCCGCACAATCGGGTGGACGCATGAACACCGCCGCCCTCCAGCATCTCGAACCGGCGCAAGGCGCAAGTAGGGCAGTCGCCGCGCTTGCCCGTATTTGCTGCCAGCGGCATCCAGCCGTTCGTCCACACATCGACTTGGACGAGCTCCTTGCGCATCGCTTGCCGGTTTTCGGACAACCATTTGAGCGCTTCGGCCGCCTGCAGCGATCCCACGATGTCGACGACGGGCGAAAACACGCCCGCGGTTTCGCAAGTGTCCAGATCGCCGGCCGCGGGCAGTTCCGGAAACAGGCAGCGCAAGCAAGGCGTTTCGCCGGGAACGAACGTCATCGTCATGCCGCCGCTGCCGACCGCGCCGCCATAAATCCACGGAATGCCGTTCTTCACGCTGTACTCGTTGATCAAATAACGTACGGTCATATTGTCGGTTCCGTCCAGAATGAGCGGATAGCCGCCGAGCAGTTCTTCGGCATTGGCGGCGGACAGGTCGGCGGAGACCGGCTCGATCGCGACGGCGCGATTGACCGCTCTCAGATGCGCGGCGGCCGCTTCCGCCTTCGGCATCGTGCGGCGCACATCCTCTTCGTTATAGAGCGTTTGGCGCTGAAGGTTGCTCCATTCCACGATATCCCGGTCGATCAGGCGCAGCCTGCCGACGCCGGACCGGACAAGATGCTGGGCGATGACGGAGCCGAGGGCGCCCAGGCCGACGATAACGGCGGAGCTGTCCGCAAGGCGGCGCTGGCCGTCAGATCCGATGGGCGCGAAACGGATTTGCCTGGCGTACCGGTCTTCCGCCGAAGGCTGCATACCGGCCGCGGTCATCGCTGTCCGCCCCCTGTTTCGTCCGGACCGGGAGACAGCGGATTCCAGCCTCCCTGCTGGTGCCCGACCCATTCCGATCCGTCCTCCCATATTTCTTTCTTCCAGATCGGCACGATTTGCTTCAACCGCTCGATCGCATACCGGCTGGCCTCGTAGCAGTCGGCGCGGTGCGGCGTGGAGACGGCGATGACGACGCTGATGCCGCCGATTTCGACGGGGCCGATGCGATGCGCGATGGCGCAGCGCGCGCCCGGCCAGCGATCGTTCAACTCGCCGGCGATCTGCCGCATCGTCATGACGGCCATCGGTTCGTAGGCTTCGTATTCCAGGCGAAGCGTCCGCTTGCCGTTCGTCCATTCGCGCGTCGTTCCGACGAAAACGAGTGACGCGCCGTGTTCCGGCGCGATAACGCGGGAGACGACATCTTCGACGACGAGCGGCTCGCGCGTGACGAAAAGCGCGAATCGCCGGATGAGCGGTCCGCTTCGCCCGCGGCTGATTCGCCGCCTGAGACAGGCGGCAGAAGCGCCAGTTCGTCCCGTACGGAAACGCGGGCGTCATCGGCTGCATAGGCGCGATTGCATGCGACGAAGGAAAGCCGGATCAGTCCTTCTTGGTCCGGATGAAGCTCGGCGAGCAGCCGTTTCAGTTCTCCGGCCGTCATGGCCTCGCGCGGATCGGCGAACGTAATTTCATCCGCTCCGATCCGCTCCGGCAAGCCGGCGAACAGGCGGATTTTCCATTCGTATGTCATGGCTAACGACCTCTTCTGCATGAGATATGGATGCTGTTTCAGCATACCATAATCGTTCTAAAAATGTTATGCTAAGAAGACGGAAAGGGGGCGTCGCCATGCTGCGGGACCGATTCGGAAGAGTACATGATTATTTGCGGATTTCCGTCACCGACCGCTGCAATTTGCGCTGCATGTACTGCATGCCGGAGGAAGGGATGGCCTTTGCCGATTCCGCCGAGCTGCTTACATACGACGAAATCGAAGAGGTGGTGTCCGTTGCCGCCGAGCTCGGCATTCGCAAGCTGCGAATTACGGGCGGCGAGCCGCTGGTCCGTCCCGGATTGGACGGACTGATCCGGCGTCTTGCGAGCATTCCGGGCATACGGGATATCGCCCTGACGACCAACGGGCTGCTGCTCGGCCGGGCGGCGGCTTCGCTCAAGGCCGCCGGGTTGAACCGCGTCAATATTAGTTTGGACACGCTGGATCCCGCCCGTTTTCGGCTCATCGCCCGGAACGGCGAATTGAAGCGTGTGCTGGAAAGCATCGAAGCGGCGGCCGATGCCGGCCTGACGCCGATCAAATTAAACTGCGTGCTGCTGCGGGGCATTAACGAGGACGAAATCCCGGCGTTTTTACGTCTTGCCTACGAGCGGCCGCTTCATATCCGGTTTATCGAATATATGCCGATCGGACATGACGACGAAAACTGGAAAAACCACTACTTGCCGCTTGGCCGGGTGCTGGAGGTGGCGGAAGCGGAAGGCTACCGGCTGTTCCCGATCCGCGAGCGGACGGCGAGCGGCCCTTCGGACGATTACGGCCTGGAAGGCGGGGCCGGTTCGCTTGGCTTGATCCACCCGGTAAGCGACCAGTTTTGCCGCCGCTGCAACAGATTGAGGCTGACAGCGGACGGCCATCTGAAGCCTTGCCTGTACTGGGTCGACGAATTGAATGTCCGGCCTGCGATCGGCGATCGCGAGGCGTTGAAGGCGGTGTTTGGCCGGGCGGTCGATATCAAGCCGGAAAATCATGAGATGGCCGCCAAGCTGTTCGGCGGCGCGCAAAGCCATAAGCCGACGGAGCGGCGCATGTCGCAAATCGGAGGTTGAGAGCGCGATGGAACGAACGGTGCGAACGATACGGATACGGCACGAGAACATCGGTGAGGAACTGACGGACGCCGAAGCGATGGCCGCTCTCGCCGGGGAGACGTTCCCGATTCGCGAACGGGTGCCGGAGGCGGCGGGCGAGGCGTTCGATTGGCTCTCCTGGTATGCGGCCTGGCGCGCAGCGCGCGGGTTGACGGCCGGCGATGCCGGGCCGACTCATCTGAAGCTGGAGGCGGCGGACGGCTTCGAGGCGATCGTCCCATGGGAACAGCTAAGCGGCGCCGCAGTCGTATTCGCAATGGACGGCGGTCCGCTCGCCAAAAACGGACCGCTTCGATTCTATGTGCCGAACGGGACGAGCAAATGCTTGAACGTGAAGCAAGTCATCGGAATTTCGATAGAGCGCGACCGAAATTTCCGCGGCGAGGCGTCCTACGGATTCAAAACGACGTTCCAGCCGGAGGAGCTTCGCAAAGGTGTCTGATGAGTAAAGGCCGAATGGACCAAGGGGGCGAATGGAAACCAGATGCGGCGAACGTTGAACGAATCCATGAAAGTGCTGCTGCTGCACAGCAACGACATTCATAGCCGGCTGGAGCAGGCTGCCAAAATGGCGGGATATATCGCCGATCAGCGCCGCGTTTACGGCAGCGATCGCGTACTGGTGTCGATTGCGGCGACCATATGGATCGCATGCGCCTGGAGACGGAAGGCAGCGACGGGTTGGTTAACATCGAGCTGTTGAACGCTGCCGGCTACGAAGCGTTCGTCCCCGGCAACAACGAAGGGCTGACCTATCCGATGGGCAGTCTGGCCGAATCGCTCGGCAAGCGGGCGCGATTTGCCGTGCTTGGCGCGAATATGCGCGTAATGGCAACGGGCGAGCGCCCGGAATGGCTGCAGCCGGGTACGATCGTGAAGAAGGGCGGCTTGTCCATCGGATTGATCGGGGTGACGGCCGCCTTCGCCGATTTCTACAAGCTGCTTGGCTGGCAGGTGACCGATCCGCTCGAAGCGGTAAGGGAGCAAGTGCGGGCGATGAGGTCCCATACGGACGTGCTTGTCGTCATGTCGCATCTCGGCTTGCCGCTCGATCGGCGCATGGCCGAGGAGATCGAAGGGATCGACCTGATCCTCGGCGGACATACCCACCATCTGCTGGAGGAGCCGCTTGTCGTCGGCCGTACGACGATATGCGCCGCCGGCAAGTTCGGCGAGCGCATCGGGCGCGTGGAGATCGGCCTGGATCCGGCCGGTTCGCGCCCGGTTTTCCGGGCGGAATGCGTCCCGGTCGCCGCATTCCCGGAAGACGCGGCAGCTGCCGGCATTATCGGCAGCTACCGCGAGGCGGGCGAGCGCCGCCTGAGCCGGGTTATCGCCCGGCTCGACGCGCCGCTGCCCGCCAGCACCGAGCGGGAATCGCCGCTCGGCAACCTGCTCGCCGCCGGATTGCGCCGCCACGCCGATGCCGAGATCGGCATCGTCAATGCGGGGCAATTGCTCGGCGGCCTCGCCAAGGGCGACGTGACGGCGGGGCAGCTTCACGCCCTCTGTCCGTCGCCGATCAATCCCTGCCGCATGAAGCTGGCAGGGAGCCTCATTCGGCAAGCGCTGGAGGAATCGCTGCTTGACGAATTTACGGCGATGCCGATTCGCGGCTTCGGTTTCCGCGGCGAAGTGCTCGGCGCGCTTGCCGTGGACGGCCTGGACATCGTATACGACCCCGACGGACCGGATTACGGGAAGATACGCTCCATCTCCGTCAACGGCAGCCCGTTCGACGAACGCCGCCAGTATGTCGTCGGCACGATCGACATGTTCACGTTCGGCGTCGGGTACAAATCGCTGCGCGAAGGCCGGGAAATCCGCTATTATTTGCCGGAGTTCATTCGGGACATTGTGGCGGATTGTCTCGGCGACCCCGATTTGATTAGCCGCTGCAGGCAAAAACGTTGGAAAGCCGTCGGGACGTAGCGCAATCGTTCGATAAAATATTCAAAACGTACTCACAATACTTGCCTGGCTTTCCGATGTCAATGATATAGGTGAGGAGACAGTCACGGGAAGGATACTGCTTCTATGCGCTTGGTGCCCACATCGATGTGCAGGCCGGGAATGAAACTGGCCAAAATAATTTTTTCACAGGACGGTCTTGTCCTTCTGGGTGAAAATGTCGAATTAACGGAGCGAATCATTGCGCGTTTGACGGAGCTGGGGATCCAATTCGTCTATATCGCGGACGCCCGCACGGCGGATGTCGTGCTGCCCGAATTGATCAGCGAAGATACGATGCGGGTAGCGCTGACGGAGATCCGCACGAACTTCCGTGAAATAATGGAACGGCCGAACCGGCGAAGCGCGAAGCCCCGTATTTTTATCGACAAGCCGTTTCGGCAAATGATGAATATGGTCATCGACGATCTGTTAAGCCGGCGGGATGCGATGGTCATGCTGATGAATATGAGCACGGTCGACCATTACTTGTATCAGCATTCGTTAAACGTATGCGTCTATACGACGCTTCTCGGCATCGCCCACGGCTACTCGCGCGACGAGCTGATGACGCTCGGTCTCGGAGCGCTGCTGCACGATATCGGCAAAACCCGAATCGACCCCGGCGTGCTGAAAAAAAACGGATCGCTCACCTCCGAGGAATACGAAGAGATCAAGCGGCATGCCGAGCTCGGTTATTTGATCCTGAAGGACGAGCCCAATATTCCGCTGCTGGCGGCACACTGCGCCTATCAGCATCACGAGCGTCTGGACGGCAGCGGTTATCCGCGGGGGCTGAAGGGCGACGAGATTCAGGAATTCGCCAAATGGGTCGGTCTGGTCGACTCCTACGATGCGATGACGACCAACCGCATTTACCGTTCGCCGATGCTGCCCCACCATGCGATGGAGCAGTTGTACGCGGGCAGCGGCTCGCTCTATGAGCAAAGGATGCTCCAGCTGTTTCGCGATAAAGTGGCCATCTATCCGATCGGTCTTAGCGTCAAGCTGCATACGGGCGAATCCGGCGTCGTCGTCGGCATCCATTCCTCCTGCCCGCATCGCCCCGTCGTGCGGGTGCTGTATAACGAAGCCGGCGAAGCGCTGAAAATTCCGTACGAGAAAGATTTGTCCCGGCAATTGTCGGTCATGATCGTCGGCGTCGACGATCGGGCGCAATCGGACGCCTTGGCCGCTACGGCCGATTGAGCGAAAATGACGCAGCTTATTTTGGTTCGATACGGAATAAGCTGCTTTTCGTCTCTATGGCGCGACTGTGCGAGAAACGCATATTTGCTTCATCCATCTCGTAACATTACAATAGTGAAAACAGGTTTTTTCAGAAAGGTAGACAGGTGCGACAAAGTTGATGAATAAAGTGAAAGACAGTCGTCAAACGCACGGCTTGCCCCGGTTGTCGCCGGCATACGATCCGTGGGACCCGATTAGGTCGTTGCATGCTTACGGCAGACATCGGCTGACAAGCGTGGAAATGACCGTGTCCAATTTATGCAATATGCGCTGCGAGCACTGTGCGGTCGGCGATACGCTCGTGTTGGCCGAGCCTTCCAAAATCCCGCTCTCGCTTATGCTGCGCAGGCTGGACGAGGTCGAGCATCTGGAGACAATCAGCATTACGGGCGGCGAGCCTTCCTTCTCGGAACGGACCGTCCGCGAATATATTGTGCCGTTGCTGAAATATGCCCGCGACCGCGGCGTCCGGTCGCAAATCAACTCCAACGTGACGCTTGACTACAGCCGCTACGATATGATGGCGCCTTATCTGGACGTTATGCATATCTCCTTCAATTACACGACGGCGGACGATTTCCATCAGGTCGGCTTCGCGCGCTCCGGTCATCCGGTGTCCCGGGAGACGGCGGTGCGGCTGTACGAACGTATGATCGAGAATGCGCGGCGCCTGGCGGAAGCGGGCGTGTTTGTCTCCGCGGAATCGATGATCAACTATCGGACGCATGAGAAAATCGCCGATATCCATCGGCTCATCGTCGAGATGGGATGCAAGAGGCACGAGGTGCATCCGATGTACCCGAGCTCCTTCGCGCAAAACTTGCCGATGCTGTCGCGGGCTGAGATGCGCGCGGCGATCGAACGGCTTCTGGATGCCCGCGACCGCTCCGTCTGGATGCTGTTCGGCACGCTTCCGTTCTACGCTTGCAGCGAAGAAGAAGCGGACCGGAAGCTGCTGTCCCGGCTTGCTCAAGAGCCGAACGTTACGGTGCGCAACGATCCCGACGGACGCAACCGTCTGAATGTCAATCTGTTTACGGGCGAGTTGTTCGTCACCGATTTTGCGGACATTCCTGCGTTCGGCAACATTGCGGACGAGAAGCTCGAAGAGGCGTTCGAGCGCTGGCTCCATCACCCTCTTGCCCTCAGCGTGAATTGCCACTGCAAGGCCGCGTCATGCTGCGGGCCGAACCTGCTGGTGAAAAACATGTATTACCGGGACGTCGATTTTACCCGCCGCCGCGCCCGCCTGTAGCGGACGGGGAGCGGTTATACGGGAAGACAAGCGATCATTGCAATCGGACGGATCCGGCGGAATGCCCGGCGCCGGCGAACGGAAAGCCGGGCCGGGACCTTCCGCCCATAAAAGAGGGGGACTGGCAGGATGCCCTTAAAGACCGCTTTAACCCTTGCAGCCGGGTTAGTGTTCTTATATTTGCTTTTTACGGTGGGCGCGCCTTTTTTGCTGGCGCTGGTCGTGGCGATTTTTCTCGAACCGCTCAATCAGATGTTTATGAACCGGCTGAAGATGAAACGGCTGACGGCTTCCGTCGTGTCGAGCAGCATTTTCACCTTGCTGCTGCTCGGGCTGATCGCCATCGTCGGCGTCAAGCTGGTGGCCGAGCTGGTCGCGTTCTGGGAGAAGGTGCCGGCATTTTCGAAAATCTCAACAAGTATATGGACCAGGTTACGGAGAATGCCAAATCGCTCTATGCGGGCTTGCCTCCCGATACGATCGAGCAGGTGGAAAACTGGCTGTCCACACTTTCGCAATCGGCCGTATCCCTGGTCAAGAGCTTGTCCAATTCGATTATCGCATTTGCGTCCGGCATCCCCGGCATGTTTATTTTCTTCATCGTGTTCCTCGTCGCCGTGTATATGTTCAGCTTCAGTCTGCCGACGATGAAAAGCTCTTTTTTGTCGCTTTTTGAAGAAACGTCCCGAGGGCAGGTGGACGAAGTGCTGACCAATCTGCGAAAGTCGATATTCGGCTTTCTTCGCTCACAGCTCATCCTGAGCGCGATGACCTACGCGATTACGTTCGCCGGGCTGATCGCGTTGAACTTGAAATATCCGCTGGCCATCGCCCTTCTCGTCGTTATCGTCGACATCCTGCCCATCCTCGGGACCGGCTCGGTGCTTGTGCCGTGGGCGACCTATATGATATTGACCGGCGACTTGGTTACGGGGATCGGTCTTATCGTCCTGTTTCTCGTCATTACGGTGTTCCGGCGGATTGTCGAGCCGAAGGTGCTCGGCGATTCGGTCGGCATCGGCTCCCTGTCGGCGTTGATCAGCCTGTACGTCGGCTTCAAGCTGGTCGGCGTGATCGGCGTTTTTCTCGGTCCGCTCGTCGTCATTATTTATATGGCAGCCCGCCGCGCCGGGTTGTTCCGCATCCAGATCAAACTGTAAGGCCGCCCGCTATCGCTCGTAAGCCCGCGTTCACCCGCTGTCCGAGCGAATTGCGCGGCTCCGGCGCCTGCATCCATGTTTATGATCGAAACCTCTTTCGCTGTCGTTCTCGCGAGCGGCTGCGAATGAGGTTTTTTTAATGCATCTAACTTTTTTCTCATTGCCCGGGAAATGGACAGACATGGGGACTATGGGCGGCTGCATATAGTGTGGGTAGTGACAACATGAGTCCAAAGGAGGGACCGACTTTGAACGTGAATGAGAGCGCGCTGCTGTCTCCGTCGTTTCAGCCGAACCAGAACGCTCCGCACCCTTCCGTAGCCCCCGCCGCCGCAAGCCAATATCGGGAATATATGCCGTTTATCGGACCTTTCGATCCATGTCCGCCGATCCGCGTCAAAACCTATGTCGTACCGCCGAACCAGTTTATTCCGTTTCAACCGATGAATCTGCCGCAGTTTCCGCTTCACGAGGCGCTTAGACGCGGCACGCTGTGGCCGGCGCTGTACAGTCCTTACGAGGCGCAAACCTATGACAAGGGGAGGTAAAGGGAATGAAGCCGACCGTGAGCGATCAATATTATCGTCAGCTGGAAGAACTCCAGCAGGTTGATTTTGCATTGGTCGAACTGAACCTCTATCTGGACACTCACCCGAACGATATGCAGGCGCTGCAGCAGTTCAACCAGCTTGTCCAGCAGCGCCAGCAGCTCGCTTACCAGTTCGAAACGCAGTTCGGGCCGCTTCTCGGATTCGGCCACAGCTTCAGCCGTTTTCCTTGGCAGTGGAAGGAAACGCCCTGGCCGTGGCAGGTATAGGGCGCTAGCGCGGAATTGCGCGGGATAGAAGAACGTACCGACAAATGTCGAGAGGGAGGGAATGCCGGCATGTGGGTTTATGAGAAAAAACTGCAGTATCCGGTACGCGTCAGCAAATGCGACCCGATGATGGCGAAATTTTTGATGGAGCAGTACGGGGGAGCTGACGGGGAGCTGGCTGCGGCGCTTCGTTATTTGAATCAGAGGTATACGATTCCGGATAAAGTCGTCGGGCTGTTGAATGACATCGGAACCGAAGAATTCGCCCATCTGGAAATGATTGCCACAATGGTTTACAAATTGACGAAAGACGCGTCCGTTGAGCAGTTGGAGGCTGCCGGCCTCGGCGCCCATTACGCGAACCACGACCGGGCGCTTTTCTACAGCAACGCTGCCGGCGTACCGTGGACGGCTACTTACATTCAAGCGAAAGGCGACCCGCTGGCCGACTTGTACGAGGACATCGCCGCCGAGGAAAAAGCGCGGGCCACCTATCAGTGGCTTATCGATATGACCGATGACGTCGACCTGCAGGACAGCCTCAAGTTTTTGCGCGAGCGCGAAATTGTTCACGCTATGCGTTTCAAAGAAGCGGTGGAGATCATCAAAGCCGACCAGGAGACGAAAAAAGTGTTTTGATTTGCCTGCGGGCAGCCGGACAGGAACGGCTTGCAGCCGACTCTCCCTTTCTGTATGATTAGGGCAAACAGAAAGGAGAGAAAACCGCGTTGCAACAAGTATTGCACCCGCCCGAGGCACTTATTTTCGATATGGACGGCACCTTGCTGGAAACGGCCACCCTTCTCGAGCGCGTACATGACCGCCTGTTTCGGCAGCTGCGGGAGGAAGGCTTGTATTTGCAGGAGACGCCGCCGGTAGAACGGCTGCTCGGCAGCCTGGGCATGCTTCTTGACGACATTTGGCGAATCGTGATGCCGGACGGTTCGGATGCGGCGCGGAAGCGGGCCGACGAGCTCCTTCTTCGCTACGAATTGGAATATCTTGAAGCCGGCGAAGGCCGGCTGTATCCTCATGTCGCCGAAACGTTGCGGCAGCTTAAGGAGAGCGGCTTCAAGCTGTTCGTCGCCAGCAACGGTCTGGAGGACTATGTGAAAGGGGTTGCCTATCATAAAGGAATCGCGCCGTTATTCGACGGTCTGTACAGCGCGGGCGAGTACGGAACGGCAAGCAAGGTCGACCTTGTCGCCCGCTTGCTTGCCGACCATGGCATAGCGTCGGCCTGGATGATCGGCGACCGCTCTTCCGATGTGGAAGCAGGCCATAAGAACGGACTGCCGGTCATCGGATGCGCTTACGCCGGATACGGCCGGAAGGATGAGTTGAAAGATGCGGACCGGTTAATTGAAGACTTCCGCGAATTGCTGGAGCTTGCCCTTCCCCGGCGGGCACAGGCGTAAGTCCGGCGCGGTCCGGCCTTGTCCCGTACATCCGCAGCGCGTAAACCCGGTACGTTTAACGTTCCGGGTTTACGTTCGCATCCGCTTCGGTCGAATCATTGCCGTCGTCGACAAGGAAGGCGGACTTGTTCGACTGTTGCCGGCGTTTGCGTTTGCGATTGCGATTCTCCTGATAAACCCACAGCGCATATTCGAGCGGCCGTATAATAGCTTTCCGGTACGTCTCCTTTTCTCCGGCTTTGGCGAACACTTCGCGGGCTGGCTTCGGATTCACTTCCAGCAGCCAGATCCGTCCTTGCCGGTCGATGGCCAGATCCAGAGCAAGCTCGCACAACTCATTATAAGATTTCTCCAAGTAAGCCGCGATCTCCTCGCCAAGCTCCTTCGCCTGCTGCTGGACGCTGTCCGCCAAAGCTTCGTCGCCAATCCATTTCAGGAGCAACGTTCGCATCGGCACAGCCTTTCCGCCGCCATGCAAATTCGACGTAATGCTGCCTCTGCTGCCGACCCGCCCCGCACAGCCGGTCATCTCCCATTCGCCCGCGCCGTTTTTCTGAACCAGCATCCGATAATCGTGAACGCGTCCGTTTGGCAGCTTCAAATGAATGCCTTGCTGAACGAGATACTTTTGTTCTTTCAAATTCCAGGTCGACAGCCTGGCGTGCAATACGGTATAGCTGATTCGCTGCGGCCTGATGATGCGCCTGTTGCGGTCGCGCCCCTGGATGAGCAGCGTGCCGTCCGACTTGCGCTCGATCCGCAGGATACCCCGTCCTCCCGTACCGTTAATCGGCTTGAGATAAAGAAGCGGATATTTCTTCAGCATTTCGTTCACGTCACGCATGCTTTCATAAAACCGGGTGGCCGGCAGATGGGGACGAAACCGCTCGTCTTTCTGCAGCGTCCGGTACACCGTCCACTTGTTGCGCAGCGGTCGGTTCAGAAAAGTGAGATGACCGTAAACGCTGCGGAACCGCTTCAGCTGCTCGAAACGGCGGCTGCGTTGTATCCGGCACCGGTCAAAAATCATATGCGGGAACTTCGTCCACTTGCGCGACCAGGTTTTCGTTTCCGTATTGTAAAACAGCGCATGGATGCGGTGCTGCCGATAGTCCACATCCTGCGGTGTAAATACGAACATTTCGAGACCTAGCTTCAGGCCGGCGGCAATCATTTTTGGTAGACCGACTTTTCCTCCAGCAATCCGTTGTCGTTCAGATATAGTGTCAGAATGCCCAGTACGGGCTTAGCCATCATGATTCCTCCTAAGACTTTGCGGAGCAAAGTCCGCTTCGTAAGCAACGGCTATGACTTTGCGGGTATCGAATCGGGCGTCTCGAAGCGAAGCGTCGGCTTGCCGGTCGGCCCTGGTGAGAGGCCGACGGCAATCATGCCGGCATTGAAGCAGGCCGCCATACTGGCGGCATTGTCCGATGCAACCCGGCAGGACAACCGTCCGAAATAGCTGCGCAAACGAAGCAGCAGCTGGCTGGCGATGCCGAGTCCTCGGGAATCGGGATGTGTCACGACGATGCAGGTTTTCTCGCCCGCGCCTTCCGCGAAGGCGAAACCCGTCAGCTTGCCGTCCTGGAGCGCGACGATGATCGCGGAGGATGGCGTCTCCTCCGCTGGAACCGGCACCAGAGCCGAGGGCTCGAGCTGACGAAGCCGCTTCAGCGCGGCGGCTGTCAGCCGGCGGTCGCCGTACCGAACCGCGAAGGCGACGATCCGGCTTTGGTAAATCGGCCATTCTTCCGGCGTCATCAGCTTGATTCGCATGTTCATGCTCCCCCCGCTTTCGCCGTTTTTTTGTTGTACAAATACTGGCTGTAATGAAAAATCTGCTCGAGCGATTTGCGCCGGATATGCGTTTCGTCGAACTTCATCGGTTTCGCATTGGCCTCGAAAAACCAAATCTTCCCGTTACGGTCGACGCCCAGGTCGAGAGACATTTCCCCGAGCGCTTGGCCCGATCCCCGCTCGATTTGTCTGGCGATCGCAAGCACGGCATTTTTGACCTTGGTCTGGATAATATGCGCTTGCTCCTGGCCGAAGTAACTGTTCAGCAGCTTGAAGGGGTCCTCAATGCTGCCGCCTCTTGGCACATGCGTCGTAATGCTGAAGGAACCGGCGACGCGGGCACCGATGCCGGTCAGTTCCCATTGGCCGCGCTGATTTTTTGCACGAGCGCCCGCAGGTCGAATTTTCGGTCGTTAAATTGGGCAAGCCGTATTCCTTGCTGCACAATGTACGGCGCATTGCCGCATTGCTTCACGATGCGGTTCCATAGTTTCGGAAGAGAGGCGCAATTGTAAGTAATGCTTTTCTTGTCCTCCTGTATTTTCAAACGAAACGGAAGCTGCTTCTCGGGCAGCAATTTAACCGTCATAATGCCTTTCCCGGCTTTTCCGCTTACCGGCTTGAGATATAAATAGGAATGTTTGCGCATCAGCCGGTGCAGTCCTGCGCTCGTCAGCAGGCGCCGCGTCGTCGGAATGAACGGCTTCGTCGAACTGGAAGAGCGGAGCCATTCGAATAGCTGCCATTTGTTGAAAAAGGTCGGATTGAACAGCTTCAGCCGCGGGTTTCGAAGGCAGGCCGCTAATTTTTGCGGACGAGCGGCTGCATTTCATCCTCGCGCTGCGGAATCCGGTTATAGATAATGTCCGGGAACGGAAACTGCTGACGAGACCAGGTGTCGGATTTCTCGTGGTAGGTATATCCCTTCAATTTACTTCGTTTCAGCTTCAGATCCTTGACGGTAAGCACATAGACGATGAAGCCCATCTCCCGGCCGGTTCGGATCAGATCGGCAAAATTGGCTCGGTTGCCCCGGAACATCAAAACGTCGTCATCGATCGTCAAAATGGCCAGTACCGGACGACCGGCGTTCAACTCATGAACGGACGTGTCTTCCGCATGTTCAGGCTTCATCGTTTGACCCTCCCTGGAAGCGGCTTAAATAGAGGCAATGCTCCAATATAAGCTCTAGTGAAGCCCGGCCCTGGGACTTCAGCGCCGGATGCTTGAAGATCGAGCGGCCCGGCTTGGCGTTCGCTTCGAACATCCAGACTTCGCCGTCCTTGTCGATGCCGATGTCCAGACCGAGTTCACCAAGCCGATGCGGATAATTCCGCTCGATCGCTTCGGACAGGCGGACGGCTACCCTCTTGGCCTTCTCCAGCACTTCGGCCGCCCTGTTGCCAAAAGCGCGGTTCAGGGCCTGCTCCGGCGTCAGCAGCGAACCGCCGTTCTTGATATGGGTCGTGACGCTGCCGCGACCGGCTTTCTTCGCGCCGATACCGGCGGGCACCCATTCGTTTCGGCCGTTCTTATGCATATGAAACCGGAAATCGATCGGGCAGTTGTCGATTTCGATCAACCGGATACCCTGCTGCGCGACGTAGCTTCCGAGCCGGCCGCCGTGACGGCTCTGCAGCATGCGAATCAGGTTTTGGAACTTGGAGAAGCGTAGCAGCACATTGCTGTTGCCGCTTCGATAACGGGCGAAATAGCCGCGCTTCGGATGATAGGTCAATCGGTAGATGCCGATGCCAAGGCTTCCGCCGGTCGGTTTCAAATAGACAAAATGGTGCTTCTCCAGCATCTCTTTAATTTTTCAGCGCTTGGGCCGGATACCGACTCCGGGAGATGCTTCAGCGCCTCGACATCCTGATCGAGCATCTTGTAAACATCGGACTTGTTTAAAAAGCTCCAGTTGAAAAACGGGATTTTTCGCCGGACGAAATGTTCTCTGAGCGACGCGATGGACAGACTCGTCTCCGCTCTTCGGCTCGGCAGCCGGTTGTAAACAACATCCGGGAGCGGCACCGTCTTGCGGTACCACCCCCCTGCGCGTTCAGGAAATGGCCGTTCACCGTTTCCTTCTGCCAATTAATGTCGCGGGGCGTAAACGCGAAGAAATACGCTTTTTCTCGCCGAGCCGGATCAGTTGACGGATAAATCCCGTCCGCGAACCGAAAGGAGCGCTCGAGGATTTCAGATCGGAATCGGTCAAAATACCGATCAGCGGTCCGAGCTGCACTTCATTTCCCGTGCTTAGCAAATAGACGTTGCCCGTCTTCGGAATGCGGATCGACTGCCGTACGCCGGCCGACAAATACATGTGGTGTCCCTGCCTTTTGATCGTTTTGACGGCGGCAGCGATGACTCCTTGACCGAGCTTGAACCGAACCGTATTTTTGCCTGCCAGCTTGAGCGCTTTGGACAGGGGAGGAGTCAAATAGACGACGCGGTCGGCTTGCCTGGAGAAGTGAACGTTGCATAATGTCAAACTCATGAATGGACCTCCTGAACCTTTCTCCGATAATACCGGGTTGAAAAGCTTCTCGTCATGGTCGGCGGTCGATCAAGATACGTTCGTTTCGAAAGGAGAGTATCGGCGCCCGAGCAGTCGGGCGTACAGCAGCGGCTGTATGACCGAATCTTTCGCCGCTTGCAAATCGCCCAGCATTCGAAACGATTGCCGTCCCGGCTTGGAGTTGGCCTCCAAAAGCCATGGTCGCCCGTTCCGATCGATACCGTAATCGAAACCGATTTCCGCGAATCTTCCGTAGTTTTGTTCAAGCGTCTCGGCGGCCGTATGGCTCCATCGGACAATGTTGCCGAGCAGGTCGTCGGCTGCGGTCTCGCCATACGTTTCGCGCAGCCAGGCGCGCGCCGGGCGCGGTGTTCCGCCGCCATGCAGGTTGGACGTCACTGACCCCGGAAAGCCGAGCCGAATCGCCGATCCGGTCTCCGTCCAACGGCCGTTTCCGTTTTTCTGCATCAATACTCGCAGGTCGAACGGTCTGCCGCTCGAGTCCGCAAGCTGTAAATACGGCTGAATCAGGTAGTGGGCCGTCCCGATGAAGCGCTTCGTCCATTCGATGCAACCTATCGCATCCGCGAACGATAACGTGAACGGCCGGTTAAGGCGCGACCGTCCGGTCAGGCGCAGGCGGCCGCCGACCGTGCGGATGCGTATAATTCCGCGCCCCTGCATCCCTGCCGCAGGCTTCAGGATAAGGTCGTCTCCGTAAGCGCGGGCGGCCGCGCGCAAGGAGGCCGCGCCGTCGTACCGCATCGTCGGCGGGAGCAACGGCGCCAGCTCCGGATACCGGCGAAGGGTGCGGTAGACTTCCCACTTCCCGGGCAGCTCGCTGCTCAGCAGCACAAAGGGCTTGTGCTCCGCCAGAGTTTTCAGCAGCGTTCGGCAGCGGCTGCGTTCGCCTGCCTGACAACCGAAGCAGCGGTCGTATACAATGTCGGGAAGCAGCGGCCCGCATTCCTGCCATTCGCCTTCGGCCAGGCGGTAACTGTGCCATTCGCCGGCTGCGCGGTCCGGACAGATCACGACGACATCCAGATCGAGTCCGGATCCATATACGGCCAGCTCCCGGCAGAAGCCGTCTTCCGGCATTCGCAATTTGCGCTGGAAAGCCGCACCGGGACGGACCGCTTCGGACCGGCCGGGCAGGATCGGGACATATTCGGTTCCTGACGTTAAAATCGCGATAACGAGTCGCATGGGAAAGTTCCTCCATCAATAGCCGCACAAATATCGCGCGTATTGGATCAATTTGCGGACGGACGGTCTTATTTTGTTGTCGTTAAGCGGCGTATTGTCGTTTTTCGATGGCTTGGAATTGACTTCGAGCAGCCATACCCGGCCGCTTGTATCCAGGGCCAGATCGATGCCAAGCTCGCCGAAATGGGCCGGGATATGCGCGTCGATGCCGGCGGCGATTTCAAGGGCGGCGCGCTGCAGCCGTTCGGCCGCCTCCTGGCGGCTTGTGCCGGGCGCAAGATTCGATCTGGCGATCGCCCCTTTCACGGTCGTAAGCGTACCGCCGCGGGCCAGGTTGGAAACGAAATGATGATTCCCGGCAATCCGGCCGACAATGGACGTAATGGTCCATTTCCCTTTGCTGTTCTTCTGCACGAGCGCGCGAAAATCGACCGGCCGCTTCTGAATATCGATCAGCTGTAGTCCTTGCTGAATCTGGTACTGCACCGTCTTCATCTTGCCGGAGATGGCCGAGAACAGCTTCTGCGCGTTCGCGTACTGCTGTTTTCGCGTTCCGCCGGCGGTCGTGCTCAGAGCCAGCAAGCCGCCGCCTTCAGTCCGCGAAATCCGCATGATGCCTTTGCCGAGACTTCCTCTGATCGGCTTCAGGAAGACAACCGGATAGCGGGAGCACATCGCTTTGAGCGTCGAATAACTTCCGAGCAGGTGCGATTCCGGCAAATAGCGGGTTAAGGAAAGGTCTTGCTTAAGCGAATCGAACACTTCGGTTTTATCAAGAAACTTTTCGTTGAAAAATGGGTCTGATGCCGCGCCTTTGTTTCCTTCATAAATCGTTGCACGCTGGAGCGGTTTTCCAGCTTGCGGGTGGTCAGTCTGTTGTTGATGACATCGGCTACGGGCATCGTCTGACGAAACCACTTTCCTGCCGGGCAAACCCATCCTTCGATATAATTGGCGCTTTCTCCGATCTGATCCGGGGTAAAGAAGTATGCCATAGCCCCCTGAAGCCGGCATGCCTCGACCAGTTCTTTACAAAACTGTGTAATCGCCCCGAAGGGCCTGTCGGGCATGCCGGGATAGTCGCGGCTGATCAATACCCCGATGAGCGGGCCGAGCGAAAGCGTTGAAGAGACCGGGCGATACAGGATACGAAGCGAGGCGCCGGCCGGAATGCCCATCCGACGGGCCAGCTGCTGACTGATTCTCATGCCGTCGTAACGGGCGACGGGAACGACTTTGACCGGCTGCCGGAATGCGCCGAATTTCAATACGACGGGCTGGCCCCCTGGAATTTTCCACTGCTTCATGTACATTTCGCCAAGCATGACCGTATCGTCCGGCAGCAGGCCGGGGTTAATCACCTGTATGGCGACTTTCGACTTCTGCATCGTAAAACTCCTTCCGGACGGGAGGATAAGATTTGACGTGCGGGATATTCATCTGGGCGTAAGCGACCTGTTCCGGGAGAACCGGCAGGGCCATAGACACGAACTACTTCATCATATGAGGACATCTACCCCTTGGTGATTGGCCACCTCGCGCAGCATGCGAAAGTTGGCATGTCCCGTTCGAGCGGACGATGCCGGGCCGACGACTTTGCTCCGGCGCCGCTCCGATGTTATGATCGAATTATGGAATTTGACGGCAGGGCAACCGAAAATGAGGCGGTTCGTCAAAGGAGGAGCAAGCGAATGAATGTGTACGACAAGGCCTATGAGTTGGCCAAGGCGCTCAAGGAATGTCCGGAAGCGGCGGAACTCCGCGCCGCCCGGCTGGCCGCGGAACAGGATCGGGAAGCGAAGCTTGTGCTGGACGATTTTCGGGAGCGCCAGAATGCGCTCCAGCAGCAGATGATGTCCGGCGAGGAACCTTCGGAGGAAGAAATGGAAGCGATCGGCAGGTTGTACGAGGATCTTGCCCACAGCCCGCTCATTAACCGGCTGTTCGAAGCGGAGCGGAGATTCGTCGTCGTATACGAGGATGTGAACCGGATTATGTCCGATGTGCTGAAATCGGTGCTGGATTGACATATGGCGGCTTTCGGCGGCATAGAATGATGATGCGGACAAGTTGAAGCCGTATCTTTCGTTCGGAGGAGCTGATGCGAGGATGAAGAGTCGACAATGGCGGCACGCTCTCTATTTGGTCGCCGCCCTGGCGATGCTGGTGTACGCATTGCCGCGTCTCGAACTCGGAGGCGGATGGAGCGCCGAGAGCGTGTTCGGGCTGGCCTGGACGGTATTGGCGCTGCTGGCCGCTGGCGCCAATCTGTGGATGCTGATCGGGCAGAGCGAGGAGAAGCGGCGGGAGCTGGAGCGTATTCGCCGCGCCAAATGGAGAATGTGGCAGCGCGGCATTGAGCGGGCCGGAGCCGTTCGGCGCGGCCGAACGGAAAGCTAGTGAGTCGGCGAAGCACATGATTCCGGCCTGAAAAACCGCATATCGCGATGCCCGGGCTTGATTGGCGCCGTCAAGCGCTTTTGCAAGTCCGGGCCTGACGGCGTATGTCCCGAATCGCCCGCCGGACCCGCACGGCCGGTTCCGGCAAACGGTGCGCCGCGCAACGCAATCAGGAGAAAACAGGCTGTCTTAGCGGAACCGTAGCGGTAAAATGCAGGTAGCCTTCCTCGAACGTCACGTTCAGTCTTCCTTTATAGTGCTTCACCCGATCGGCGACGATGGACAGCCCGAGCCCCGCATGATTGCCTTTCTTCGTCGTATATCCCGGAACGAACAAATGCTTTCGCATTTCCTCATTGAAGAAAAAGCAACGGTTGGATACTTCGATGACCAGCTTCGCATCTTCCTTCGACAGCCTCAGCCGCACATGCCGCGCATCGTCCGGAAGCTTCATCACTTCATCGAACGCGTTATCGAGCAAATTGCCGACGATGCGGACGAAATCGATGCTTTTCATCGATTCATAGGCGGATTTCGAATCGGTATACCGGCATTCGAAGCGAATGCCTCGCTCTGCCGCGATCGCCGCTTTCGCCTGAATCAGCGCCGAGATGGCCGGCGACGGCAGATCGCTCGCCACGTCGTCCCATACCCGGATATCTTCCGCCAATTCCATGATATAGGCAAGCAGCGCTTCGAGATGGCCCCTTTTCGCCATTGCGTGTATGACCTGCAGATGGTTGGCAAAGTCATGCCGCTGTCCGCGCACGGTCGTCACCATCCGGATCAGGTCGCCGACATAAGCGCTTTGCGTCGCAAAAATGGCATCTTCGCGCATTTTGGCCGTGAGCCGGAGCGCGAGGAACATGACGACCGCGACGCTGGCCAGGCAGAGATACATGATCGCCATTGCCAGCTGCTGTCGAACCTCGATGAAAGAAAAAATAAACAGTAAGGAAAATAACGCGAGCTGGACCGCAATGGACAGCAGAAATCCGAAAAACATTTTCGGTTTGAATTCCAGAATCATGCGGCGGATCCGGATTGCGGGATAGATTTGTTTTTGTCCAGCCACCAGCTGAGCAGCGCGATCGATGCGTAGGCTGGCCAAGAAAAAATGATTTTCCAATACAACGGACCGGTGCGGATTTGTTCGAACGGCATGAACTGAACGATCACGGAAGCGATGGCCGTTTCGTACAAAAACGTCAGAATGAAGCCGGTGGCCACGATGATCGTCACGATTTTGGGCGAAAACTCGCGGAACACCAAATATAAAAACAAAAAACAGGCGGCCATGGAACCGATCATATGCCACGGCATCGGCAGGCCGTGATATCCGAAATAAAGATACCCCGAATATAAGATGGAAAAGAGCAGCAGCCGTCTCCAGAAACGATCGGCCTGAATTCCCCAGAATACAAAGCTGAACCAGACGTTGGCGATCGTTTGAGGAATGGAAATGCATAGGGTAAACAAGAGCAATTCGAGCGCGTACTCCATAAACAGGTCTCCTTCAAGCATCGACAGGCCGCGGTTCCGGCAGTCTCCTTTCACATATTAACTTTACTTTGTTTTTGGTAAAATGAAAATAGTTTTTGGAAACGCTGCAGCAAGGAGGGGAAGAAAATGGATACGGAATCGGGGGCCGGGCAGGAAGCCGTCACGAAGCATGAGCAAATATTGGCGTACATTCAAAGTTTGCCGATCGGCTCCAAAATATCGGTACGGAAAACGGCGAAGGCGCTCGATGTGTCCGAAGGAACCGCCTACAAGGCGATCAAGGAGGCCGAATCGCTCGGACTGGTCACGACGAAGGAGAGGATCGGCACCGTCCGCGTCGACCGCAAAAAGCGAAGTTCGCTCGAACAACTGACGTTCCGCGAGGTGGCGGACATTGTGGAGGGGCAGCTGTACGGGGGCGAAGCCGGCCTCGACAAGACGCTGCACAAGTTCGTGATCGGCGCGATGGAGCTGGACGCGATGCTGCGCTACATCGACGAGGGAAGCCTGCTGATCGTAGGGAACCGCGAAAGCGCCCACCGCTGCGCGCTGGAAGTGGGGGCGGGCGTGCTCATCACCGGGGGATTCGAACCGAGCCCCGAGGTGAAATCTCTGGCGGACGAGCTCGGGCTGCCGGTGCTGTCTTCCCGCCACGATACGTTTACGGTGGCGTCGATGATCAACAGGGCGATGTACGATCGGCTGATCAAGCGGAAAATCGTGCTGATCGAAGACATTGTGACGCTGAGCCGCCCGGCGTCGGTGATGCGGCCGGACGACACGGTGGCCGAGTTTCACCGGCTGTCGGGCGAAACGGGACTTTACCGGTTTCCGGTCGTCGACGATCGGTACCGGGTCATCGGCATGATGACGGCCAAGGATGCCGCCGGCTTCCCGCCCGATCAGACGGTGGACAAGCTGATGACGCGCAACCCGATAACCGTCTCGCCGAACATTACCGTCACATCCGCCGCCCATACGATGGCGACGGAAGGGATCGATCTGCTGCCGGTTACCGACCGTCACCGCAAGCTGCTCGGCGTCATCAGCCGCCAGGAAGTGCTCGAGGCGATGCGCTACGCCGGCAAGCAGCCGGAATCGGGCGAGACGTTCGACGATCTGATGTGGGGCGGCTTTGTGAAGACGGAAACGGAAGAAGGCGGGCAGTGGACTTACAAGGGCCGGATTACGCCGCAAATGTCGGGATCGCTCGGCACCGTGTCCGAAGGCGTGCTGACGACGCTGATGACGCAGGCGGCGCGGCGGATGATCCGGGAGATGGGGAAACGGGACCACGTGCTGGAAAGCATGACGACCTACTTCGTGCGCCCCGTCCAGATCGACAGCGAGATCGTCATTGCGCCGCGGGCGCTGGAGGTAAGCCGGAAAGCGGCCACGCTCGAGCTGGAAATCAGGGACGAGATCGGCCTGGCCGCCAAATCGATCTTGACGGCGCAGATGATCGATTCGTATTAGGTTGCGGCGGATGACCAAAAAAAGAAGGGGGCCGCGTACGGCTACCCCTTCATCGCCCGGTAGATGCTGTGGTTGCGCATGCCCGCAAACAGATTGAACAGGCCGAGCAGCAAAAACACCGCGCCGACGATAAGGCGCAGCGTGGAGCCGCTGAACATCAGCATCTGCACGAAAGCGAGCAAAATCAGCGTAATGCCCATGCATATATTCGTACGGGCGGCATAGACGCCGCGGCTTTTCAGATCGGCGGAGCGGCGCGATTTGAAGCTGAAGACGACGGACATGACGGACGACGCCGCGATGGCGACGATCAGCGCCCAAAACAAAATGAACATAGGTTGCGGTAACACTCCTTTATTCGGACAACTGGGGCAATCTGCATCTTGTTCCATTGTAACATAATAAATGAAAAGTCCGCACTGCCGCAAACCGCTACGCGGGCGGACGATCGTATACGTCGGCCTTGAACCATACCTGCAGCACATTGTCGACGACGAGCACCGTTTTGATTTCCACCGTAAATTCTTTGCCGTTCACATTGTACACTTTCCGGCTCAGCAGCCGTCTTGCGATATGGGCGTTCGAGTCGATTTCGTAGATGCTTTTGCCGATCAATACGCCCAAATCCTCTTTGATCCTGCTTTTCAGCTTGCCTTTCGTCATCTCGTCCATCGCCTGCTCATCTTTCTCCAGCACTTCTTCCTCCAGCCGGGGGAGCACGCTTTTAATGACGGTGTGCTGGTTTTTGAACAGGTTCAAATAGCGGATGTCCTCTTCGTACTGGTCCAGCTTTTGCTCCAGGTCGCTTTTCATCTCGACGAGGGCGTTGAATTGGGAATGATAGACGGCGCTGAACAGCGCCGCTCCGATGACGATGCCAAGCAGCAAAAGTCCTGCCGCTTGCAGCCCTTTCGTATATCGCTCGAACGGCGGGACGCGCATCGCTTTAGCCTCCCTTGCATATGAGCCGGATCAGCTCGGTGCCGGTATGCGCGCCGAGAAAGGCGCACAGGATGAAGCCGATCTGCTGGGCGACCGGCGACAGATGGCCTTCGAACATATTGGATTCGATCACCCGCATCGGATCGATCGTGCCGCCGACAGCCGCGACAAGCGCCCAAATTTTCAGCCGGGAGGCTTGCTCGAACATGACGACCGTCGGAGGCATGTACACGAAGACCGCCCCGATGCCCGCCAGCATCGAGCCGCCGACAACGACGCCGAAGGCGATAAAAAAATCGAGTATCGCTTTGCTCAAAAAGTAGCTCATCGGATACCACCTCATGCACGGAGCTTGTGCGGAAGCGGCCAGGCGCGCAAAGCCTGTCCGTCCTTTATCTTCATTCTATGGGCGTTGGGCCGCATAATATGATAAAATAAATGAAAGGGAACGAATGTTTGCCTTCCCGTTAACTACGCAACCGGAAAGAAGGACGATGTATGGGTCTCGGGGACGGATTCGTGCATTTGCACGTTCATAGCGAATACAGTCTGCTCGACGGGGCGGCGCGCATCGACGATCTGGCGGCGCATGCCGCCGGCCTCGGCATGAAGGCGCTCGCGCTGACCGACCACGGCGTCATGTACGGCGTCGTGCCGTTTTACCGGGCGTGCGTCCGGCACGGAATCAAGCCGATCATCGGCTGCGAAATGTACGTTACGACAGGTTCGCGGTTCGACAAGGGACCGCGCAAGGATCATCCGATCTACCATTTGATTCTGCTGGCGAAGAACGAAACCGGCTACCGGAATTTGATGAAGCTGTGCACGATCGGGCATCTGGAAGGGTTCCATTACAAGCCGCGCATCGATCCGGAATCGCTGGCGGCCCATGCGGAAGGGCTCATTTGCCTGAGCTCCTGCCTGAAAGGGGAGATCTCCCAGCATCTGCTGAACGGAAACCGGGACATGGCGAAGGAGGCTGCGCTCCGATACCGCGGCGTATTCGGCGACGATTTCTACCTGGAACTGCAGGATCACGGGCTGCTGGACCAGAAGAAGGTCGCCCTGGAGATGATCGAACTGGCGCGCGAGACCGGCATTCCGCTGGTCGCCACGAACGACGTTCATTATTTGCGGGCAGAGGATGCCGCCGTTCAGGACGTTCTGCTGTGCATCGGCACCGGCAAGACGGTCGACGATGCCGACCGGATGCGGATGCACACCGATCAGATGTACATGAAAAGCGCGGAGGAGATGGCCCGGCTGTTCTGCCATGTTCCGGAGGCGATCGCCAACACGGTCCGCATCGCGGACCAATGCGAGCTGGAGCTGAAGCTGGGACGGGCGGCGCTGCCTGCGTTCCGGCCGGTGCCGGAAGGGATGTCGTCGGCGTCGTATTTGGCGGAGCTGTGCCGGAACGGACTGGAAGCGCGGTATGCGGGACGGCCGGAGTGGCAGTCCGACCCTGCGTTCCGCCGGGAGGCGGAGGAGCGGCTTGCGTATGAGCTGTCCGTGATCGACAGCATGGGCTTCAGCGATTATTTTCTGATCGTCTGGGATTTCGTCCGCTTTGCGCACGAACGGGGGATCCGCACCGGTCCCGGCCGGGGCTCGGCCGCCGGCAGCCTGGTCGCCTACGTCCTCCGCATTACCGATGTCGATCCGCTCAAATACAAGCTGCTGTTCGAACGGTTTCTTAACCCGGAGCGGGTGTCGATGCCCGACATCGATATCGATTTCAACGACGAGCGCCGCGACGAGGTGATCGCCTATGTGGCGGCCAAATACGGGGAAGAGCATGTCGCCCAGATCATTACGTTCGGCACGATGGCGGCGCGGGCCGCAGTGCGCGACGTCGGCCGGGCGCTCAATGTGCCGTACGCGGAAGTCGACCGGGCGGCCAAGCTGATTCCGAATCAGCCCGGCATGACGCTGGAGGCGGCGCTCAAGGCCAGTCCGGAGCTGCGGGAAGCGTGCGAGAAGCAGCCGAGGACCGGGGAAATGATCCGGATGGCGCTGAAGGTCGAAGGGATGCCCCGCCATGCGTCCACCCATGCGGCCGGCGTCGTCATCTCCGGAGCGCCGCTGACCGATTACGTGCCGCTGCAGGCGGGCGGCGAGAATACGGTGCTGACCCAATATTCGATGGAGCATCTGGAAGCGATAGGCTTGCTCAAGATGGATTTTCTCGGCCTCCGCACGTTGTCGATCATCGAGCGGACGCTCGGGTGGATTCGGGAGATGTACGGCGAGGAGATCGATTTCCGCGCCGTGGCCGACGACGATCCCAAGACGTACGCGATGCTGTCGCGCGGCGAAACGACGGGCATTTTTCAGCTGGAGTCGGCCGGCATGCGGCGCGTGCTGAAGGAGCTTCGCCCTTCGGCGTTCGAGGACATCGTATCGGTCAACGCCCTGTACCGGCCGGGCCCGATGGAGTTTATTCCGCAGTATATCCGCAGCAAGCACGGACTGGCGGAGGTGGAATACCCGCACCCGGCGCTGAAGCCGATTTTGGCGGACACTTACGGCATTATCGTCTACCAGGAGCAGATTATGCAGATCGCTTCGGTCATGGCCGGCTTTTCGCTGGGCGAAGCGGATTTGCTCCGTCGGGCGGTGTCGAAAAAGAAGCGCGAGGTGCTGGACGAGCAGCGGGCGCATTTTGTCGACGGCAGTCTGAAGCAGGGGTATACGGCGGAGGAAGCGAACCGCGTATACGATATGATCGTGCGTTTCGCGGATTACGGTTTTCCGCGCGCGCATGCGGCGGCCTACAGCGTGCTGGCGTTTCAGACGGCGTGGCTGAAGGCGCATTATCCGGTGCCGTTCATGGCGTCGATGCTCGCCTCGGTGACGGGCAACCAGCGCAAGACGGCGGAATATGTCGACGAGTGCCGCCGCATGGGCATCCGGGTGCTGCCGCCGGATCTGAACGAGAGCGGCGTCACGTTCACCCCGGTGGCGGACGCGATCCGCTTCGGGCTGGCCTCGATCAAGAACGTCGGCACGCAGGCGATCGAGGCGCTGCTTGCCGAACGGAAGAACGGGCCGTTCCGGTCGCTGCTCGATCTGTGCCGGCGGGTCGATCTGCGCGTCGTCAACAAGCGGGTGCTGGAATCGCTCATTCAGGCCGGCGCGGCCGATTCGCTTCCCGGACACCGGGCGCAGCTGCTCGGCGCGCTGGAAGAGACGGTCGAGACGGCGCTGAAATGGCGCAAGGAGCGGGAGGAGCTGCAGATCGACCTGTTCGGCTTCGACGAGACGCCGAACTGGGAGGTGGAAATGCCGGAGGTAAGGCCGTTTACGGCGGCTCAGCAGCTGGAATTCGAGCGCGAGCTGCTGGGCCTGTACTTGTCCGGCCATCCGCTGGACAACCGCGAGGAGGAGCTGGCGCCCCTCGGCCTCGACCGGCTTGTCGAGCTGTCCGAGGCGCCGGACGGCTCATCTGCGGTGACGGCGGCGATGATCGTATCGCTCAAGCCGTTCACGAACCGCAAAGGGCAATCCATGGCGTTCCTCGAGCTGGAGGACCGCATTATGCGGGTGGAGGCCGTCGTGTTCCCGTCGGTCTGGAAGCGGACGGCCGGCAAGCTCGCGAAGGGCGGCCTGGTCGTCGTCCAGGCCGTCGTGCAGCAGCAGGACGACGACTTCAAGCTGCTTGTGGAAGACGTCGTCCCGCTGGACGCCCCGAACCCTGACCTTACGGGACAGGTTCGGCGGCTTCAGCGCCAGGCGCGCGCGCGCAGCATGCGCGCCGGCGCCGGCAAGGCCGCGCCGGGCGATGCGCCGGCAAGGCCGAGCGGCGGCGGTGCCGGGGCGGGGGCCCGGCGCCGCGCCCCGCGCGTACACCCGCTGCGCCGAGAAGGCAGCGGGTGTACATCAA
>NZ_BOVJ01000163.1 GCF_018403665.1 Paenibacillus cisolokensis | reverse complement strand
AAAACGACGTCGATCGGAGCTTCCTCTCCCGCAGCGGCCGGGCTGAGCCCTCTCAATACCGGCGTCAGCGCATTTTCCCCGGTTTCATCGGGAGCGAAGCGCAGCTTGGCCACATCGTCGGGCGGAGCGAGCAACGTCTTGCCCGTCCGCCATTCACCGTCGTTCGTAATATAAAATGGTTTGATTTCGTATTTATCGTAATCGAACGCCGACATGACCGCCAGCGCGGTCTGCAGGGATACGTCATGCTCTCCCGATTTTCCCCCGTACACAAGTGCTACGCGAACCTTCTTCCCCATAACTGATCCTCCGGTTACGTTATAATTTGCCTATCTCATGCAGCCTTCATGTGCCGGACATACTAAAATTCGTCGGCAATGTGAAAAAACGGTACCGGGTCTGCTCTGTCCATGCATAGGAATCCTGATAATCCCAATACCGGTGGCGGCTGGACACCGTATTCGCATTGACGAGCGGCATGCCGTCGGCATCGAACGCGGTCACGATCGTCGTGTGCTGGTAGCGTCCGTCGCCGTTCCAATCGTATATAATGACGTCGCCGAGTTTCAGCTCCGCCGCCGAAGCGAGCGGAACGGCGCGCATGCCATTCGTGCCCGGACGGCTCAAATAATCATGCAGCGCATGAGAGACCGCCCAGCTGAAACTCCAGTTCTCACGACCGCCGACGCGGCCCTTGTACCACCAGCCGCTTTCCCTCCTACCAGTATAGTTCATTGGCGCGTTGCCTGCAAAGATGCACTGGGAGACGTAGTTCGTACAGTTGACGGCGAAAGCTTCGAAAGCCGGATTCGGCTCATTCCACCAGCGGTCGGCGTAGGCGGCGGCGAGATCCCGCCGATATTTCGTCGCGCGCCGGCGCTTCATCGACGGCAGCAGATCGTAATTCAGGTAAGGAGACGGCAGCGGGCGGAACGATCCGCGGTAGCTTTCTTCCGCATCCCCGAAAGCCGGATCGAAGATCATATCCGCAGAGCCCGGACCGTATCGCGGGCGGCGCTCGCCGATCCACGGCTCGACCCGGGTCACGATCCAGCGTCCGGAATCTTCGCTGAGCCACAGCCGCTCGCGCTCGCACCGTTCCTCTGTATATTCACGACCGCGTTGGTCGATCGTTCGCTTGATATGCAATCCGACGAGGACGGACACTTCTCCCGGCGATTCCTGTACGCGCAACACTTCCGTCTTCGTGCTGCTTGCCGCGGGCAGGGCGCCGCGCAGCAATTCACGGTCGCGCAACCGGCGCAGCCTGTCATCCAGTCTGTACCGGTGGTCGTGATCCGACATGATGCCGTCGAACACCGCGACATGCTGGTCGATCTCTCCTTGATTATACTGCCTGACATATTCGCGCACGGCCTCTTTCCAGCCCGCCGGCTTCGGCTGCGCCGAGCGGGACGGCAGGCTGCGTTGGCCTCCGCGGCTTCCGGTACGAGGCATGCCAATTCCTCCTCAAATGGAAACATGTGGTGGGCTGAACTGGTTCATTATATGACCGTTCCGGCCGTTTCATGTGGCAGCCCGCAAAATCGTGCGTCCGGCGTTCGTTTCAATATTTGCCAACTCGTCAAAACTGTTAAGAAGCGGCACGATTTTGGAGATCAAGGCCAACACCGCTCTTTACGGAACCATATGAAAGACGCTATACTATAGGTAGAAGCGATTTTGAAATTGAGTTTCATTTGGTGAAACTGTTTTGGGAATCGCAACTTCAGCGACAAGGAGGAACTTTTCATGTCCAAACAAGATCAATTCTCCGTCCGTACGTCGCTCAATGCCGGCGGTAAATCATACGTCTACTACCGGCTGCAGGGTCTGGAAGAGCAAGGACTTGGAGACGTCTCGAAGCTTCCGTTCTCCATTAAAGTGCTGCTTGAAGCCGCAGTCCGCCAGTTCGACGGACGGGCCATTACCCTCGAGCACGTAAAACAGCTGGCCAATTGGGCGAATGGCCGCGAAGACAAGGAAATTCCGTTCATTCCCGCCCGCATCGTCCTGCAGGACTTCACCGGCGTTCCGGTCGTCGTCGATCTGGCGGCCATGCGCGACACCGTGAAAAAGCCGGCGGCGATCCGAAGCGGATTAATCCGCTCGTTCCTGTCGATCTCGTCATCGACCACTCCGTCATGGTCGACGCTTTCGGCTCCAAGGAAGCGCTCGATTACAACATGAAGGTCGAATTCGAGCGCAACGAAGAACGGTACCGTTTCCTGCGCTGGGCGCAGACCGCATTCGACAACTTCCGCGCCGTTCCTCCGGGGACCGGTATCGTGCACCAGGTCAACCTGGAGTACCTCGCATCCGTCGCGGCGACGAAGACGGTGGACGGCGAGACGATCGTCTATCCCGATTCGCTCGTCGGCACCGACTCGCACACGACGATGATCAACGGTCTCGGCGTCGTTGGCTGGGGCGTCGGCGGCATCGAGGCGGAAGCCGGCATGCTGGGTCAGCCGCTCTACTTCGTCATGCCGGAAGTTATCGGCTTCAAGCTGACGGGCAAACTGGCCGAAGGCGCGACCGCGACCGACCTGGCGCTGACCGTCACGCAAATGCTGCGGAAGAAAGGCGTTGTCGGCAAATTCGTGGAGTTCTACGGCCCCGGACTTTCCAACATCAGCCTGGCTGACCGCGCGACCGTCGCGAACATGGCGCCGGAATACGGCGCGACGATCGGCTTCTTCCCGGTCGACAACGAGTCGCTCAACTACCTGCGCAGCACCGGCCGTTCGGAAGAGCAAATCCAGCTGGTGGAAGCTTACTACAAAGCGCAAGGCATGTTCCGCACGGACGATCTGGCCGATCCGGTGTTCTCCGATACGATCGAGCTGGACCTGTCCACCGTCGTGCCGTCGCTCGCCGGTCCGAAGCGTCCGCAAGACCGGGTCGAGCTGTCGAGCATGAAGGAATCGTTTAACGACATTATCCGTACGCCGATCGACAAAGGCGGCTACGGCCTGTCCGAAGAGAAAATCGCAGAGGTTGTCGAAGTCAAGCATCCGGACGGTCAAGTGAGCAAGATCGGCACCGGCGCCGTCGTGATCGCCGCGATTACAAGCTGTACGAACACGTCCAACCCGAGCGTCATGCTGGGCGCGGGTCTCGTCGCCAAGAAAGCGGTCGAGCGCGGATTGAAGAAGCCTGCCTATGTCAAGAGCTCGCTGACGCCGGGATCGCTTGTCGTTACCGAATATTTGAAGAAAGCGAATCTGATCGAACCGCTCGAGGCGCTCGGCTTCCACGTCGCCGGCTACGGCTGCGCGACCTGTATCGGCAACTCCGGCCCGCTGCCGGACGAAGTAAGCCAGGCGATCGCCGACAACGACATGACCGTCGCTGCCGTTCTCTCCGGCAACCGGAATTTTGAAGGCCGCGTGCACGCGCAGGTCAAAGCCAACTATCTGGCTTCGCCGCCGCTTGTCGTCGCCTACGCGCTCGCCGGTACGGTCAACATCGATCTGACGAAAGATCCGATCGGCTACGACAACAACAACGAGCCGGTCTACCTGAAAGATATCTGGCCGTCGTCGGAAGAGATCAGCCAAGCGATCTCCGCGGCAATGAGCCCGGAAATGTTCCGCGAGAAATACGCCAACGTCTTCACGCAGAACGAGCGTTGGAATGCGATTCCGGTGCCGGAAGGCGAATTGTACGAGTGGGACGAAAAGTCCACCTATATCGCCAACCCGCCGTTCTTCGAGAACCTCGGCGACGAAGTCGGCGATATTGCCGACATCAAGGCGGCCAACGTACTGGCGCTGCTCGGCGATTCCGTGACGACGGACCATATTTCGCCCGCCGGCAACATCAAAGTGGATAGCCCGGCCGGAAAATATTTGATCGAACACGGCGTTGACCGCAAAGACTTCAACTCCTACGGTTCCCGCAGGGGCAACCATCACGTCATGATGCGCGGCACGTTCGCCAATATCCGCATCCGCAACCAGGTTGCGCCGGGAACGGAAGGCGGCGTTACGACTTACCTGCCGACAGGCGAAGTGATGTCGATTTACGACGCGTCGATGAAATATCAACAAGACGGCCGCAACCTGATCGTCATCGCCGGCAAAGAATACGGTACCGGCAGCTCCCGCGACTGGGCGGCGAAAGGCACGTATCTGCTCGGCGTCAAAGCGGTTCTGGCCGAAAGCTTCGAGCGGATTCACCGCTCCAACCTGGTCGGCATGGGCGTTCTGCCGCTGCAATTCCAGTCCGGTCAAAGCTGGAAATCGCTCGGCATTACCGGCCGCGAAACGTTCGACATTATCGGTCTGGACAACAACGTTCAACCGGGTCAAACCGTACGCGTCGTCGCCACCCGCGAAGACGGCACGACGTTCGAATTCCCGGCCACCGTCCGTCTCGACTCGATGGTCGACGTCGATTACTATCGCAACGGCGGCATCCTGCAAACGGTGCTTCGCCAAATGATTGCCAACAACGCGTAATATCCGGGCATTTCATCGGATGCAGAAAAAAGGACTTCCCGTGCAAACGGGAGGTCCTTTCTTCATGTTCGGCCGTCGCGGACTTGAGACGGGCGCTGCAACCGGCGGCCGAACATGCCGCCCGTCTTGCTGCCCGGACAGCGAGAGCCCCGCCGCGACGCATCGGTCGCGCGGGGCTCTGCCGCATTCTAGGCCGTATTCAACTCGAGCGGGTCTTCCTCGTTCCGATCGAACGATTCGCGATCGAATTCGCCCTCGGACGCCGCCACGAGCAGCGTCGTTACCGTCGTGCCCGTCGCGTTGACAGCGGTGCGGCCCATATCGACGATCGCGTCGATGGCCAGTACCAGGCCGAGCCCGTCAAGCGGAAGGCCGAGCGCCGTCAGCACGACGGTCGTGGAAATCGAGGCCGGTCCCGGCACGCCGGCGACGCCGATCGACGAAATCATGCTCACGAGTACGATCAGAATGTAGTCGGAGATGCCGAGCGGCACGTTGTACACCTCGGCGACGAAGATAGCCACAATCGCCGGCCAGACGCCGCCGCAGCCGTTCATGTTCATCGTCGCGCCGAGCGGAGCGACGAAGCTGGCAATACGCGGCGAGACGCGCAGCCGTTTGGTGAGCACCTCCAGATTAACCGGCAGCGTCGCATAGCTGCTGCGCGTCGTAAAGGCGACGGCAATCGTCGGGTACGCCTTCCGCAAAAATTTGATCGGATTTACACGCGCCGCGAATGTAACCAGACCGCCGAACGTCAGGACGAAATGAATCAGGAGCGCCACGTACGTGGCAATAATGACGCCGATGAGCGGCTTGAGCGTCTCCGCTCCGTATCGGGCCGCCATGGCGCCGATCAGGGCATATACCCCGTAAGGCGTAAGCCGGATGATATATTTGGTGACCTGATGCATCACTTGAGCGAACGAATCGACGAATTTCTTCACCGGTTCCGCCGCCTCCGGCTTCCGGCTATTCAAGTGGACGAGAGCGACCGCGATGAAGATCGCGAAAATCAAGACCGGAACGACCTTGCCCTGTGCCATGTCGTTAATCGGGTTGGACGGCGTCAGATCGAGTATGACCTGGGAAAACGTCGGGATTTCGCGCGCCTGGAAATCCTCCGGAGCCGACTGTTCGATGCCTGCGCCGGGAGAAAGCGCCAGCGCAACGAGAAGGCCGATCAATGCGGCTATGCCGGTCGTAACGAGAAAGAGCGAGATCGTCTTCACACCGATTTTGCGCAAGTGGCCGAGACTCGATATGGACGAGATGCTCGTAATGACCAGCACTGCGACGAGCGGCATGACAAGCATTTTGATCAGGTTGACATAGATCGAACCGATCGTCCCGATGCTTGTCGCGTCGATCTTGAACGCATTCAGCGCAATGCCGACCGCAAGGCCGAGGCCGAGCGCGAGCAGCACGCGGTAGCCGAAGCTTACGCGGCGGCGCGCCAGTCAATAAAGCAGCGCAATTACGGCAATCGACAGGAGCAGACTAATCCAGTTGCTCTCGATCGCCTGAATCAAATTATTTTCCGTAGCTATCATCCCCTTAAATTCCTATATACATAGTGTACTTTATCGTTAGAGGAATATTACTGCCATTTCGGGGTTCCGTTCAATCTGTAACACCGATGCTTTCAAGATCAACTTGCGGACAGCCGCAGTTTCTATAAATAGTATAAGCCGCCCGCCAGGAAATATGCGGGAAGCTTGCAGAGCGTTTCGAACGCGAAGCGAAAAAAGCAAAGACAGCCGGCACTCCCTCGCCGCCGCCGCGCAGTCACAGCTACAGCGTCATCGTGCCCATCCGTCCGGCCGTTTCCATAATAAGCGGGGCATGCTCCCGCATTTTCTCCATCGTCAACCGGCTCGCCGGTCCCGAAACCGACAATGCCGCGACAAGCTTGCCCGTCCGGTCGAAGATCGGTGCGGAGACCGCTGCGACGCCCGCTTCCCGCTCCTCGACGCTCGTTGCGTAACCGGCCTCCCGGATGTCGGCCAGCTGCTGCAGGTACTGGTTCCGGTCGATCGACGCCGGCCACGAGTCGGCGCTCATGATCGCTTCCAGCTCGGCAGGATCGGCATATGCGTTCAGCACTTTGCTGGATGCGCCAACGTACAGCGGCAGCCTCGCGCCTACGGGAGCGACCCGGCGCACCGCCTGATTGCTCTGCACCGCCTGAATGCGAATTCGCTCCATGCCGTCACGCACATAGAGGCTGACCGTCTCGCCGAGCAAGTCGCGCAGCCGTTCCATTTCCGGAAGCCATATGACGGCGGGATCGTCGGACCGCGACAGCATGGCGGACAGCTCCCATATTTTAATGCCGAGCCTGTAGCGGTCGGTTACTCTGTCCCTTTCCACAAATCCCCGGTTTTCCAGCGTTGCCAGCATGCGGTGCACCGTGCTCTTGTGGAGGCCGACGCGCTCGGCGATTTCAGCCATTCCCCACTCGTTGTCCGTCGTAAAGCACAGCAGAATGTCCAGCGCCCGTTCCACGGCGCGCACCGTCGATTTGCCTTCTTCCATCTCCGTACCTCCTTTGTCGGTCGGTCGTTCACGCTCTGTTCGTTTCATAGAATGAAACCGAGTTACACTCAGTATACCTCACCACAGACCGATCGTAAAGCGATCGGCGCTATATCCCTTTGCAACATTCGGTCAATCGTCCTATGTTACATCAAGATTACAACTGTCTAACAATGTGTCGTCATGAATTGACAAAACCGGTCCTTGGGACATACGATAGAAGTACCAGCTATTATGAAGCGCTTTCAATATAGAGGGGAGGAGTCATCATGAGCACAAGCATCGCGCCGTTGGATGGCAGATTCTCTCCGGAACTGCTGCCGCTTCCCCAGCCACCCGAAATGCCGAACCCGGATTATGCGGTTGCCGGCAGAAGCATTCGCCGCAAAAACGTCCTGATCGCTTTTATTTCCGCGACTCTCGCCCTGGTGCTGTTGACCGTTCTCGCCTTTCACGCCTATGTTGCCTGGCTGCTGGCCTATCCTTACGTCGCTTCGCTCGGCTCCGATCCGAAAACCGCCAAAGGTCTCGATTACGAGAACGTCACGTTTCCGAGCCGCAGCGGCCGCACGACCGTAAGCGCCTGGTTCATTCCGGCGGCCGACCGGGACGGTGCGCTGTCCGAATCGCGCCGGACCATCGTCTTCAGCCATGGCTATGGCGCCAATCGGGAAGAAACATGGGTGCCGATGTACGACCTCGCCGAACTGCTGCATCGGCTGAACTATAACATTTTGATGTTCGATTACGGCTACGCTTCCGAGCAATACCGGGCGCCGGCAACCGGCGGATGGGAAGAATCCCAGCAATTGCTCGCCTCCGTCGACTATGCGAAGTCGCGGGGAGCCGAGGACATTATCGTATGGGGATTTTCGATGGGGGCGGGCACCGCGTTGCAGGCGGCGCTTTATACGGACCAGATCGACGCGATGATATTGGACAGCCTGTTTCTGCCCAGTTCGGATACGCTTTTTTCCAATGTAACCCAATTTGTCAACTTGCCGAAATTTCCGTCCAAGCTATTGATTGAAGCGATGCTTCCGTTATGGACCGGAACGACCGTCAACCGGATTCCATCCGGACAAATTATGAACAAAACCTACGACATGCCGATTTATGTCATCCATGGAACGGAGGACGCCAAGGCGCCTTACCAGACGGCCGAGCAGATCGGGAGCAGGCAATCGAACCCGCTCTCCCGCACCTGGATCGTTCCCGGCGGCCAGCACGAGCTATTGTACCGGGCCCATCCCAAGGAATATATTCAACGGGCCGCATTGTTTCTGAGTCAGGTCGACCAAAACCGGACGACTGCCGGCGCGTAGGCAGTTGACGTTATGATATTATTCGCGGAGCGTCATAGGCCAAACGTAAGATGGAATACATCTATAGAGAAAAGGTGTATTCCATCCTTAAGGGAGGCAGATGGCGTGCTTTTTGTATATGGACCTTACATGCCGATTCGGCTGCTGGAAGAAATTCGGTTCTGGAAAACGCAAGAACGGGAGCATACCGCCATACTCAGGCAACTGACTCCCGATCTGGAGCCGGAATATGCGTCACTGCTGGAAGCGTGGGAACCGGTATTCGCGGAGACGGAGCGGCGGGCGGGCCTGTGGATCGACGAAGCGCTGCCGAAGGCCGGCCAGCGGTCGGAGCAGCTTGCCGGTCAGGCGGACGTGCTGCTCCATGCCTCCGCCTATCAGTCGCAGTCGTTCGTCGACCAGCTGCTACGCATGATGAACGAGAGCGCCGCGGTCGCCAACAATCCGCAGGCCCGTTCCTTTATTCTCCATGCCGTGCGCGAATCAACCTATTATCTCGGCATGATGGAGGCTCACGAGCAAGTGCGGCGGCAGACGGACACGGCGGACGGGAGCCCGTATGACAGCGGCGGCGATGCGGAGACGCTTGAATTCGGGACGGCGGACGGGACGTTTCGAAACGGCGGCGCTCCGGAAGCGAGCGGCGCTGCGCAAGCCGAAGCCGGCGGGGAAGAGCCCCGTTCCGACGCGCCGCCGGAGGAGGACGGCCGGTCGCCGGTCGAGCAGGTGCCGATCGGCGGACATACGTTGCCGCCGCTCCCTTATCCCTATCATGCGCTCGAGCCCCATATCGACGAGCAGACGATGCGCATTCATCACGACAAGCATCATCAAAGCTACGTCGACGGACTAAACAAGGCGGAGAAAGAGCTGCAGAAGTCCCGAAGGACCGGCAATTTCGATCTCGTCAAGCATTGGGAGCGGGAGCTCGCCTTCAACGGCGCCGGCCATTACCTGCATACGCTGTTCTGGAACGTCATGTCGCCGCACGGCGGCGGCAGGCCGAGCGGAGCGCTTGCCGAGCAGTTGAAGCGGGATTTCGGCAGCTACGATGCGTTCAAAAAGCAGTTCAGCGAAGCGGCCGGCAAAGTCGAAGGCGGCGGCTGGGCGATACTCGTCTGGAGCCCGCGCAGCCGGCGGCTGGAAATTTTGACGGCCGAGAAGCATCAAAACTTGTCGCAGTGGGACGTTGTTCCGATCCTCCCGCTCGACGTGTGGGAGCACGCCTATTATTTGAAGCATCAGAACAAGCGCGACGATTATATCAAGGACTGGTGGAACGTCGTCAACTGGCCTTACGTAAGCGAACGCTTCGCAGAAGCCAGCCGGCTCCAGTGGAAGCCGTATTAAAACACCCCTTCGCGGCGCCTCCATCGCGCAACGGCTAGAACGGCAAGAGACCCCTGTCCGTTCCCGACAAACGACAATAGCCCCCTTGTCTGTTCCCGACAAGGGGGCCGCAATGGGAAAATTATTGCTTCAGCAGCGCCAGAAATTCCGAACGCAGCGCTTCGTTGCTGCGGAATTCTCCGCGGACCGCGGAGGTGACCGTCTTGCTTCCCGGCTTCTTCACGCCGCGCGCGCACATGCACAGATGCTCGCCTTCCACGACGACCATGACGCCGTGCGGCTGCAGCGACTCCTCCATGATGTCCGCAATCTGCGAAGTAATGCGCTCCTGCACCTGCAGCCGGCGCGAGACCGCTTCGACAAGCCGGGCCAGCTTGCTCAGGCCCGCGATTTTGCCGCTCGGGATGTAGCCGATATGCGCTTTGCCGAAGAACGGCGCCATATGATGCTCGCACATGCTGTAGTATACGATATCGCGGACGATGACCAGTTCCTCATGCTGCTCGTCGAACGACACCCCGAGCACGTCGCGCGGGTTGACGCCGTACCCGGCGAATATTTCTTCGTACATGCGCGTGACGCGGGCCGGCGTCTCGAGCAGCCCTTCGCGTTCCGGATCTTCGCCGATCAGCCTCAAAATCTCTTTCACATGATACTCGATCTGTTTGCGGTTTTCGTCAACCGACGGATTAACGTAATCTTTCACCCCAGCCATTTCGTTTCACTCCTTCTCGCGCGGAAGACGCTCCGCGCGCGCCGGCTATTTCCGGCCGCCGAAGTGGCGGTTGTGCCGGCCTCCGGTATTTTTATTCAGCAGTTGCTGAGCTTTGGCCATCTGTTGTTTGTTCAGATTGTATCCCATCTGCTTGGCCATCTTCTGCAGCGCCTCGGGATCGCGCTGCATTTTTCCAGCTGCTTGCGCAAATAGAATACGCCGCCGACAAAACCGCCTACCGCTCCGACGATCAGCGTCAGAACCGGAATGACAATATCCCAAGCCGACATAATTCTGATTCACCTGTCCTTTGTTCTTTCGTTTCCGGCTTGCACCAGCCATAATAGCACTTATCATAGCATGCGAACGAAGCATGCGCAATTGCTCCGCATGTTCGTCCGCTTTCCGTTAAGACTTTCCTTCCTTCGCTCTCCCGGCCCCGGCGGCAGGCTCCGGCGTCCTTACCGCCGTCAGCGCGCGCATAATCGCCGCCCGCGCTTCTTCGTCCGCTTCGGTCTCGAGCGCGTCGATAAGCGCCGCCTCCGCTTCGGCGCCGCCGATCCGGCCGAGCGCCCAAGCGGCCGTGCCGCGCAGTACGGGGCGCGGATCGTTCCGCAGCACGCCGATGAGCGCCGGCACCGATTCCGCATCCCGGAAATTGCCGAGCCCGATCACCGCATTGCGCTGAATCGGCTTCTTGCCGCGCCATGACGATGCGCTGTCGCCGTATGTTTCCCGGAATTCCCGGTTGCTCATCGTCAGCAGCGGCACGAGCAGCGGCTTCACCTTTTCCGGGTCCGGCTGCAGCTCCGGCTGATGGGTCCAGTTTTTGCCCCGGTTGACCGGACAGACGATCTGGCAAGTATCGCAGCCGTACAGCCGGTTGCCGATTTTGCGCATCATGTCTTCGCTGACCCAATCCTTCGTCTGCGTAACGAACGAGATGCACTTTTTGGCATCGAGCTGTCCGGGTCCGACGAGCGCGCCCGTCGGGCAGGCGTCGATGCACTTCGTGCATGAGCCGCAGCTCTCGGTTACCGGCTCGTCAGGGGGGAGCGGCAAATTCGTAATCATCTCGCCCAGGTAGACCCACGAGCCCCATTCCGGCGTAATGATCGACGCGTTTTTGCCGCTCCATCCGATACCGGCGCGCTCGGCAACCGCGCGGTCGACCAGCGCCCCGGTATCGACCATGCTTTCGGCCCGCAGCTCGGGAACGCGTTCGCGCAGCCACGCCTCCAGACGGGCCAGCCGGTCGCGCAGCACATGGTGGTAATCCAGTCCCCATGCCGAGCGCGAGATCATCCCTCTGCGCGCCCCCGGCTCCGACTTCGGCGGATTCTGAAGCT
>NZ_BOVJ01000162.1 GCF_018403665.1 Paenibacillus cisolokensis | reverse complement strand
AGGTCGAAGCGGTATCGGAGGACGATCTGCAGCTGCCGGCCGATCTGCCGCGCCGGGTTGTCGAGCTTGCGGAACGGCTGGCCGCGGAAGCGGGGACCCCGGACCGCGAACGGGCTGATGCGTTCGTCTCGGTCCATTGCAACGCCGGCGGCGGTGCGGGCGGGTTCGAAACGTACATGTACAGCCGTTCGGCAAACCCGAACACCAGCGAATTGCAGCGCGTGCTCCATAGCGAAATCTGGCGGCGGATTAACCCGATTGGCGTCGATCGCGACCGCGGCCCCAAAAAAGCCGATCTGTACGTTTGCAGAGAGACGAACATGCCCGCCGTTCTGATCGAATGTCTGTTTATCGACGTGCCAGCCGACGCGGCCAAGCTTCGGCGCGCGGATGTTCTGGACGCCTTGGCCGACGGTATCGCTGCGGGACTGGGCTCATATTTCGGCTTGACGAGCGACAATCAGCCTGTCTCGGTCCGCATCGAAGTCAACGGCAAGTACGTCGCGAACGGCGACGCGATCGATGGTCGAACGTGGGGGCCAGCGCGTATTGTCGGCGAAGCGCTTGGCGCCAGTATCGGCTGGGTCGACCGAACCGTAACCGTCAATGGCGTAAAGCTGCCGACGCGATTGAGCGGAACTGCCGGCTGGGTGCCGTTGCGGCCGCTTGCCGATGTCGTCCGGGCCCGCATCTTATGGGACGGCAAGAGCAATACCGTAAAATTGAAAATGTGAACCGGCCTCCGCCTGCAAGAAACCATTCGAAAACATGATAGTCGGCGGCGGAGGCTGCCCTTTTTAACTTTGTCTGCCGCATCGTTCCTCCCGTACTCCCTTCCTCTTTGCTCGCACCTCGGCTTCAACAAGCTCCAAGCATATTCCAGGCATATATTTCGATCATGATGATAGCGTATCATTTTTCCAATCTATTATTCCGAACCATTGCTTGCCAAACGGCCAACAGCGTGCTACAATAGCTTCTGACTAAATGACTGATTTTGAATTTTGGTCATTCGGTCAGTCAGTCGGAGGTGGCGACATGTCAATTGACCGGCGGAAGATGATCGTGGATGCGGCGGCCAAGTCGTTTGCCTTGTTCGGGTATAAGGCGACGACGATGGATCAGGTGGCGAAAATCGCCAATGTCGGCAAAGGGACGATCTACACGTTTTTCTCCAACAAGGAAGAGCTGTTTCAGGAGATTATGAAGAGCCTGCTTACGGAGATGAAACAGGTGGCCGAAGCGGCGCTTGACCCGAATCTTACGTTTTTCGATAATTTGAACCGGGTGCTGCACAGGCTGCTCGATTTTCGGGAGCAGCACGAGCTGGCCATCAAGCTGTCCCAGGAGGTGCGGGACATCGGGACGCAGATGGCGCAGGAAGGTTTGCAGCTGATCGAAAAGTCGGTCATCGGCTATATTCGGCAGCAGGTGCAGAAAGCGATCGACAAAGGCGAGATCAAGCCATGCGATCCGGAGTTGACGGCTTTCGTTATGCTGAAGCTGTATATGGCGCTGGCGGCAGACTGGAGAAAGACGCACGAACCGCTCGATAAAGACCGCGTTGCAGAGCTGCTTTGCTTCTACTTAAAGGAAGGATTGGCTCCGGCATAGTGTCGGGAGCCGATTTTTTCGCCATAAATGACCAAATGACCATAACGGTCATAATGAACAAAACTGGTTGATAAATGCAAGAGGAGTGAGGTTTTATGTTTGCAAGCTTGAAGCAGTTCGGCAAAGAGATGGCTTCGATCGGCCGCAACCCGAAGGTGTTGATTCCGGTTATCGCCGTTCTGATGGTCCCGGTCATGTATACGGCGATGTTCCTCGGCGCATTCTGGGATCCGTACGGACGGCTCGAAGATTTGCCTGTGGCGGTCGTGAACGAGGACAAGGGCGCCGAATTTAACGGGAAGCAGCTGAAAATCGGCGAGGAGTTTGCCGGTCAGCTTAAAGAAAACCGCCAGTTCGACTGGAGGTTCGTGACGAAGGAAGAAGCGAAGGCGGGCTTGGAAAACAATACTTATTATATGGCCATTGAAATTCCGGAGGATTTCTCCGAGAAAACGACGACGCTGACGTCGGACCATCCGACTGCGGCAAAGCTGAAGTTCCTTCAGAACGAAGGCTACAATTTCCTGGCATCCCAGATCGGCAACTCGGCCGTAGAGAAGATGAAGGCGATGCTCAATAAAGAAGTGACGCAAGCCTACGCGCGCGCCGTCTTCGAACAATTGGGCGAGATGGCCGGCGGCATCAGCGCCGCAAGCGAAGGAGCCGGACAGCTCGCGGACGGCACGGCGCAGGCGAAGGACGGGATGGCCCAGCTTGTGCGGCATTTGAATCGGCTTGCATCAGGTTCCGTCTCGCTGCAGGACGGCGTTGCGGAGCTTCGGAAGGGAGGAGCCGGCCTGAATGACGGCGCCGCCTCGCTTCGCGATGGGGCGAACGGTCTGGCGGCCGGCCTTGACTCGCTGTACGAAGCGCATGGGCAGCTTGAATCGGGGGCGGCGTCGCTCCGGACGGGCGCCGAATCGCTTCACGGCGGTGCGGCTGAGCTTAGCGCCGGGCTGGATCAACTCGCCAAGGCAGGCGGCCAGCTTGTCGCGGGCGCGAGCGACGCGGAACAGGCGTCCGGCCGGCTGGCCCGGGGGCTGGCGCAATTGACGGACGCCTCGGCGAAGCTGGAGGCTGGATCGGACAGCCTTGCCCAAGGACTGGCGCGTCTTGCCGAGGCCAATCCTCAGCTGGCGGAAAGTGAAGAATTTCAAGCGCTGCTTGCGGCAGGCAAACAGCTTGCCGCCGGTGCGGCCGACGCGAAGCAGGCTCAGCAGCAGCTGAGCGGCGGCGCCGAAGAGCTGCATAACGGGCTTGCCGAATTGACAAACGGCTTATCCGCGTTTGACGGGAAGCTGAAGGAGGCGCAGGCGGGCGGCCGGAAGCTTGCGGAAGGCGGCAAGACGCTGTCGGCGGGAGCCGAACGGCTGGCAGCGGGCATGAAGCAGTTCGGCGCCAAGCTGGCCGAAGCCAGAGATGGCGGCAAGTCGCTTGCCGCCGGTGCGCAACAATTGGCGGGCGGCGCCGGCAAGCTGGAGCAAGGACTGAATTCGCTTGCCTCCAGCGTCGTACCGTTCGTCGACGGTTCCGAACAGCTGGAGAGCGGAGCGAAGCAGGTGTTCTCGGGACTGATCAAACTGGACGACGGCACCCATGAACTGTCCGGCAAGCTGGGAAATGCGGCATCCAAAGCTTCGGATCTGCACGTCTCCGATGCGATGTACGACATGTTTGCCGAGCCGATCGAGCTCGATATGCAAAAAGTGAGCGAGGTGCCCAATTACGGCACAGGCTTTGCGCCATATTTCCTGTCGCTTGGGCTGTATGTAGGGGCGCTGCTGCTCAGCATCGTCTATACGATGCGCGAACCGGCTGTTCCTCCGGTGAACGGCCGCAGCTGGTTTATTAGCAAAGCACTCACGGTTGCGGCTGTCGGCATTATCCAGGCATTGATCGCGGACGCGGTGCTGCTGTGGGTGCTCGGTCTGGAAGTGAAGAGCGTCCCGCTGTTCATCCTGTTCTCGATCATCACAAGTCTGACGTATATGATGCTCATTCAGTTCCTGGTGACGACGATGCAGCATCCCGGACGCTTCATTGCGATCGTCCTGCTGATCCTCCAGCTGACGAGCTCGGCCGGTACGTTCCCGCTCGAGCTGATTCCGGGCTGGCTGCAGCATGTAACGCCATGGCTGCCGATGACTTACTCGGTCGCCGGGCTGAAAGATGTCATTTCGAGCGGCGATTTCGGCTCGATGTGGACGCAGGCCTCCTGGCTTGGCGTATTCGCGGCGTCGTTTGCGGCGATGACGTTGGTTTACTTCGTCATGGCGCATCGCAGCAGCCGGCGATCCGCTTCGGAGGACCACACATCCGCAGCGATTTGAGTTCGCAAAAATTTGGCGGCAGAAGTCCGGCCTTGACGGCTGACGGACTTCTGCCGCTTTCGTTTGCGGCCGGTTGCCGAGCGGCGTCCCGCCGTCCCGTCGACCGCTTTTACTGCAACGATGTTGCCGGATACGGGAACTGGCTCGAGTAGCCGCTAAACTGCTGATAAGCCTGATCGAGCTCGGTCTGCTGCGCCGCTTCGAGCTTGTAGTACCCGTTTCTGAACATGACCTCGAACAGCTCGTATTGGCATTGGTGCGTTTCGTTCAGGATCGTCATAATATCCTGATGAAGCGCCGGATGGCTTGCTTCTCTGGCGGAGACGTTAAAGCTGTCGGTCAAATACTTTTCCAATGCCAGGATGTCGTTGAGCCGGTCGCGGTCGTTCATTTCCGGACCTTTCACTTGCGGTTCGCCCGGCGGCTTCGGGTTCTGGATCGTCATCGGGTTTTGATTTTGGTTTTGATTCATGGTCGCTCCTCCAATTTATGATGTCATCTGCGGTATTTTCGCCAGCGCCGCGTTATTATTGTTTTGCAGATGCTTGAGCAGCAACTGGTAGTGCCGCTGGTGCATCTGTCCCGCCTTGTCGATCGCCTGCCGGATTTCCGGGTTGGTGCATTGTTGGGCGGATTGGCGGCATTTTTCATCGCGATCAGCTCCCAGGAAAGCTGGTCCTTTAAATACAGACAGTCTTTCGTCGTGACGACCTGGGGCGGCTGCATCATGACAGGCTGCTGCTGTTGTTGGCCTTGCATTTGATTTTGCTGCATTTCTCATCCCTCTTTTTCACCAAAGTTTGCCCTCGCCGAGTAGGATTCCCTATCGCTTGAACGGATATCCGCATCTGGAAAACGGGTGGATTAGGGGATGATTCCCGGAATGATCTCCAGCAATCGAGTTTGTTACAATTAATTTACATAAATTAACTTAAGTACAATTTATTACAATTCAATCAAAGTTACACTTCGTAACTTTTTCTGGCGATTCAATATTGACAACACATATTTTATAATTTAGTCTGAAATAAGTATAAATATATATGCAGCGAATCGAATAAGTCTGCAATCTTGAGGAGGAAACGGCAAGGTGCGCGCAGGTGGCAGAAGAAAGTATACAACAAAAGCAATTTTATCGATTATTTTGGCCTCTGTATTGATGATTGCGGGCTGCGGAGATTCGAAATCGTCCGAAGGGTCGGGGAACGGTTCGGAATCGTCGGGCAAATCGGAGCTCGTCGTCACGTCGTTCGGGGGCAAATATGACGAAGTATTCAAGAAATATGTAGTAGAACCGTTCGAAGCGGCAAATCCCGGCGTAAAAGTTACGCTCGCGCCTTACACCGGCGTTGCGAAGCTGGCACAGGGCGGGGGCGAGCAGATCGACGTTGTGCAGCTGGACGACTTCGATCTGATCGAGGCCGGCAATAAGCAATTGCTGCAGCCGCTGAAGAAGGAGGCGTTCACGCAGTGGGACAACCTCTATCCGCAGGCGTTCCTGAACGGCTCCGACAACGAAACGTACGGCTTGACGAATGTGTTCGGTTCTTGGGGCATAGCGTACAACCCGGATAAAGTGGACAAGCCCGAGTCGTGGAACGATCTGTGGGCGCCGGAAGTGCAAGGCAAAGTCGCGCTGATGAGTCAGTGGATTCCGGATATTTTGCTGACGGCCAAAGCGGTGAATGCGACCGAAGACAATATGGACCCGGTATGGGAAGCGTTCAAAGCGATCACACCTTCGGTGGCCCAGTATTATTCGTCGTTCTCGGCGCCGGAGTCGCTGTTCGGCACGGGCGAAATTACGATGGCCGCCTGGTTCGACGGCCGCGCCATCGCGCTCAAGGAAGCCGGGCAAAGCGTCGATTTCGTCATTCCGAAAGAAGGCGGCGTGCTCATTCGCAGCGGTCTTGGCGTACTGAAAAGCAGTAAAAATCAGGAGCTCGCCCAGAAGCTGATCGACTTCAGTCTGACGCCGGAAGCGCAGAAAGGCTTCGCCGAAGAGCTGTTCTACGGTCCGACCAACGAAACGGTCGAGCTGGAGGCGGAACTGCAAAAGAAAGTCGTATACGGCAAAGAAAGCCTTGATCAGTTGCTGGCTCCGGACTGGAACTCGCTGCTATCAAAGAGAGAGGATTGGCTGACCAAATGGACAGAGGCAACCATGCAATAAAAGGAATCAGTCTGCAGCAAATCAAAAAAGTCTACCATGACAACGTCGTCGTGGAAAGCGTCGATCTGGAATTGGCCGAAGGCCAATTCCTTTGTTTGCTTGGACCGAGCGGATCGGGGAAGACGACGCTGCTCCGGATGATTGCCGGTCTGGTCAAGCCCGACGGAGGACGGATGCTGCTGAACGGAGAAGATATTGTTTCGGTTCCCGCGAACAAGCGCAATTTCGGGATGGTCTTCCAGCAGTACGCGCTGTTTCCGCATATGACGGTCTGGGATAATGTTGCGTACGGCTTGAAGGCGCGCGGCGAAAAAGCGCGGTCATCAAGGAGAAGGTCGAAAAGTACTTGAAGCTGGTCGATCTCGAGCATCTGGCGAAGCGGAAGCCGAGGGCGCTCTCCGGCGGCCAGCAGCAGCGGGTCAGTCTCGCGCGGGCGCTGGCTGTGGAGCCGGTGCTGATGCTGTTCGACGAGCCGCTGTCCAACCTGGACGCCCGTCTGAAAGAACTGATGCTGAAGGAAATCCGCGCGCTGCATCGTTCGCTCGGTTTCACCGCCGTCTTCGTCACCCATGATCAGAACGAAGCGCTGTATCTGGCCGACAAAATCGCGGTGCTGAACAAAGGCCGCATCGAGCAGCTCGGATCGCCGGAAGAGATTGTGAGCCGGCCGGCCACGCCGTTCGTCGCCGACTTCTTCGGCTATACGAACCGGCTTGCCGACGCCCGCCTGATCGAACCCGGCAAAGCGCAGGTCGGACCGATGACGCTGCCGGTCGGGCATACCGGAAGCGGCTGCAAGCCCGGCGATCGGGGCGTCGTGCTATTGCGCCCGAACGCGGTGCAGGTCGAAGACGGTGGCTCGGGGCGCGATGCGGTGGCGGCGACTGTGCTGGACAGCCGTTATTATGGCGGTGTAACGGAATACCGCTTGCGGCTGGAAGGGTATTCCGCAGACGATATAACGGCGGTCGTGCCGCGGCTCGTTCAACCTTTGCCTGCCGAAGGCACGCAGGTTCGGGTTCATTTTGTCCCGGATTCCATCGCTTTTTTTCATGAATAGTAGGTGAGCTTGATGCCGAGGATGAAACGGTTTTACAGTGTGCTGGGATGGATCGCCATCATCTATATGGCGGCTTTGTTTTTATATCCGCTCGCGAACGTTTTGACGACGAGCCTGAACGACAACGGGTCGTTTTCCCTGGAGCAGTACGCGAAAGTATTCTCTTCCGACGTTTATATGAAGGTGCTCGGCCGGACGATGTGGATCGCCGCGGTCAGCACCGTGATTTCGATCGTATTGGGGTATGCGCTCGCTTATTTTATCGCCACGAGACGCCCCGGGTCGCAGGGACTGTGGCTCATGCTGATCATTTCGCCGATGTTCATGAGCCTGACGGTGCGGCTGTACGGCTGGATGATCGTGTTGAGCAACGAAGGTCCGGTTGCCGCGGCCTCGAAGCTGCTTCATTTCAGTCAGGAAGTATCGCTGTTGTTCTCCAATTTTTCCGTGATCGTCGGCATCGTCCATTATGTGCTGCCGTTCGTTGTATTAAATATTTATACATCGCTGAAAAAGCTGAATCCTGCCGTGCTCGAGGCGTCGATGATGCTTGGGGCATCGGGGGCGCGGACGTTCTGGCACATTACGTTCCCCTTGTCGTTGCCGGGCGTTTTCGCCGGAGGATCGATCGCATTCGCGCTCGCGGCCAACACCTTCCTTGTGCCGGTTATGCTTGGCGGGCCGAAGACGAACCTGCTGTCCAACATGGCCTACAACGCCACCGTTACGATCGGCAACTTCGGATTGGGCTCGGCGCTGTCGATCGTGCTGCTGATCATCGTCGTCATCGTGCTCGTGCTGTTCGGCATTTTGGAGAGGAGGGGGCATCATGCGTAGCGGTCTCAAAGCGGTTGGCTACGTCATTATCGCGCTTCTCCTGTTGTTCATATTGGCTCCGATGCTCGTTATTTTGCCGGTTTCGTTCGGCAGCTCGGGGATGTTTCAATTTCCGCCCAGCGGCTTCTCCATAGACCGGTACAGCGCCCTGTTTGCGGACGACCGCATCATGTCCTCGATCTGGCTCAGCTTGACAATCGCCCTCGTATCCACCTTGATCGCGGTGCTCGTCGGCGTGCTGGCCGCGGTCGGCATCGTACGCGGAGGCATGCCGTTCAAGGGAATGCTCGAGTCGTTCTTTCTCGGGCCGCTTATCGTGCCGCTTGTCACGACAGGGATCGGCTTTCTGATCATATTCGTGCCGATGGGCATTGTCGGTTCGCCGGTCAGCATCGCGCTGGCGCACTCCGTCGTCATTTGCCCGTATGTGGTCCGGATCGCGACCGCAACGTTGCGGCAGCTTGATCCGGCGCTGGAGGAAGCGGCGATCGTCCACGGGGCCAAGGAAGGCTATGCGTTCCGCACCGTCGTGCTGCCCCAACTGGTGCCGGCGATGATATCCGGCGGGATGCTTGCACTGCTCGTATCGATCGACGAGTACACCGTGACCAGCTTTCTGATCCAGGCGAATACGATTACGCTGCCGATCCGGATCTATCAGCTCGTTTCGCTGGATATCAATCCGGTCGTGACGGCGCTCGCGGGCTTGACGGTCATTTTGTCCTTTATCGTCATTTTTGTGTTGGAGAAAAAGTTCGTCATTCACAAATATCTGGAAATGTAACCCGGCTCGGCTCGAGCCGAAGAAAGGAAGCGCATCACAGTGAACAATCAAAACTTCGGCATTATCGGATTTCCGTGGGACGGCGGCGCATCGCTGGGAAGACCGGGAGCGCGGTACGCGCCGAAAGCGATTCGCGAGAACGCGCAGTGGCTGATCAACCGGATTCAGGACGGCAAAGTGTACAACGTGGAGAAACGGGAATTGATCGACCTGAACGAATCAAAATTATCGATTACGGCGATATCGACATTGTGGCTTACAGCACAGAAGCGACATTTGCCAACGCCGAGAAGCGGATCGGCGAGGTGCTGGACAAAGGCGACTTCCCGTTCATTCTGGGCGGCGACCATTCGATCTCGTATCCCGGCATCAAGGCGCTGCATGACCGGACGGAAGGCAAAGTCGGCATTATCCAGTTCGACTCGCATCTCGATCTGGTCGACGATTCGCCTGTTCAGGGCAAATTTTCGCAAAGCAGCCAAATCCGCAGAGCGCTTGAGCTGCCGAGAGTCGCGCCGGAGAATATCGTCCAGATCGGCGTCCGGAGCTACAATTATCCGTGGTACGGGCAATATTTGCAAGAGACAGGCATTGTGCAAATTACGGCGCGCGAAGTGCACGGCATGAGCGCGGAGGAAGTTGTTCGGATCGCCCTTGAAGCATGCAAGAACGTCGACCGGATCTATCTGACGTTCGATATTGACGTGCTCGATCCGGCATTCGCGCCGGGGTCCGGCGCCAATGAGCCGGGAGGACTGACGTCGGCGCAATGCTTCGCCATTCTGGACGGATTGTATCCGCACATCCATGCGATGGACATCGCGGAAGTCAATCCGCTGTACGACCCGCAGCAAATTACAAGCAGCATGGCGGCCCGCCTGCTGTTCGACTGCCTGACCGTGAGAGCGAAAGGCTGACGGAGCTGAAGCTTCGATACGGGCTCGTTTCGGCTTGCGCGAGCCAGGGCGAAAAGACATCTTGACGAAGACGATAACGGAGACGCCTTAACAGAGACACCTTAACGGTGTCTTTTTTTATTGGCTAAAACCGCACGCACGAGCAAAATGTCGAGCTGGGCTCGTCGTCAAAAGACAAAGTTGTGGATGAAAAATAAAAATTTCCGTTTCGATCTGTTATCCGTGAACAATGACGCCAATCACTGTGGCGTTATATAATATAACATATATGGAACTATACTTTACACAAAAGTGACAAGAAAAGAGGCGATATGCGTGTTTATTCCAGGGAACCCGTATCCGTACCCTTATGACGGAGATTTCAGAGCCGACAATACGGCTTTGCTCGTCATCGACATGCAGACGGATTTTGCGGCAAAGGCGGATATGTCGACCGGATGGGATACGACATTTCGCTCACCCGGCGGGCGATCGCGCCGATCGGGCGTCTGCTTGAAGCAGCCCGGGCGATTCCGGGCTTCACCATCATCCATACCCGCGAAGGCCATCGGCCGGACCTGTCGGACCTGCCCGCGAACAAGAGGTGGCGCAGCAGGCAGATCGGAGCGGAAATCGGATCGGAAGGTCCCGCGGGCAAAATTCTGGTCCGGGGCGAGCCGGGATGGGACATTATCGAGGAGCTCGCTCCGCTGCCGGGCGAAATCATTATCGATAAGCCCGGAAAAGGAAGTTTCTATGCGACCGACCTCGATCTCATTTTGCGGACGCGCGGCATCCGGAATTTGATTCTGACCGGCATCACGACCGACGTCTGCGTGCACACGACGATGCGCGAGGCGAATGACCGCGGGTACGAATGTCTCATTCTCGAGGATTGCACGGGGGCCACGGACATGGACAACCATTTGGCCGCGCTGAAAATGGTCACGATGCAGGGCGGAGTGTTCGGAGTCGTATCCGATTCGGAGAAGGTGATTCCGGCTCTTCGTTCGTTGGCGCGGCAGACGGAGAACAATTAAGGGGGTGAATCGTTTATATGGGAAAACGATTCGTGCCGCGCAAGCTGACCGTAAATTCGCTCCGGAAGGGATATCTTGCCCGAAATATAACGCCGGAAGACGTCGTGGGCTGCATTATCGAAAGGTCCGTCGCCGACGCGGACATGAATATTTGGATTACGCCGCCGCGCATGGAACGGATACGCCCGTATATCGAGCGGCTTGCCGCGCTCGATCCCGCTAAGACGCCGCTGTGGGGCATTCCGTTCGCGATCAAGGACAACATCGATTGGGCCGGGGTGCCGACGACAGCAGGCTGTCCCGATTTCCAGTATGTGCCGGCGGAGCATGCGTCGGCAGTCGCCCGTCTGATCGAGGCGGGCGCCATCCCGCTCGGCAAGACGAATCTGGATCAATTCGCTACCGGACTCGTCGGTACGAGGAGCCCGTACGGGGAAACCCATAATGCGCTGCGCCCCGAATTGATCAGCGGCGGTTCGAGCTCCGGCTCCGCCGTTGCGGTGGCGCGCGGGCAGGCGGCATTCGCGCTCGGGACGGATACGGCCGGATCGGGGCGGGTGCCGGCGGCGCTGAACGGCCTTGTCGGCTTCAAGCCGACAATAGGCGCCTGGCCGACCAAAGGTGTCGTGCCGGCGTGCGCCAGTCTCGATTGCGTCACGGTATTCGCGCATTCTGCGGAAGAGGCGCTGCAGGTGGACCGGGTGCTTCGCGGGCCCGACCCCGCCGATCCGTGGTCGCGAAGCGTTGCGCCGCCGCTGCCGCGGATGCCGCACAAGCTCTGCTTGCCGGGGGAACCGTTGCGCTTTTACGGTCCGTACGCCGTGGAGTATGCCCAAGCCTGGGAGGCTGCGGTCGACCGCTTGAAACATTTGAACGTCGAGATCGAATATGTCGACATCCGGCTGTTCGCCCGGGCAGCTGCGATGCTGTACGACGGTCCTTACGTCGGGGAACGGTGGGCCAGCCTGGGAGGTTTTATCGACGACCATCCCGGAAGCGTGTTGCCGGTTACGGAACAGGTGCTGCGGTCCGGAGCGGCCGCGCGTTATGGAGCCGCTTCCGTATTCCGCGCTCAGCATCAGCTGCAGGAGATGAAGCTGGAAGCGCGCAAGCTGCTGGAACGCGCGGTGCTCGTGCTGCCGACGGCAGGAGGAACGTGGTCGCGCGAACAAGTGCGGGAGAGTCCGATCGAGACGAACAGCGAAATGGGCCGCTACACCAATCATTGCAATTTGCTCGATCTGTGCGCGCTTGCCGTGCCTGCAGGAGAGGCGGCGGACGGGTTGCCTTTCGGTATTACGCTGTTCGCGCTGGCGGAGGACGAAGGTCTGCTGTTCGGTCTGGAACGCCGTTTATCCGGAGGAGATCGGAAAGTAGTAGCTTCGAGGGATGTGCCGAACGCCGCAGTGGGGGATATAACTGGGAATGTACCGGTTGCTGCGTCAGGGGATATAACCGGGAGTGTATCTGCTGCTGTATCGGGGGATGTAATCGGGAAGGTACCGGCCCCCGTAGCGGGGGATAGAACGGTGGATGCACCGGCTGTTGTATCGGGAGATATAACCGGGAATATACCGGCTGCTGCATCGGGGGATGCGCGAAACGATATGCCGGAGGATATACCGAATGATGTGCCGGCGTGTTCGGAGACGACCGAAAGCGGCGGCGCCCGGGCGGGCGTGCTTGTCGCGGTATGCGGTCTGCATATGCGCGGTTATCCGCTTGAAAGCCAGATGCGGGAGCTGGGTGCGCGATTTGTGCGCGAAGACCGGACGGCGGCCAAATACCGGATGATCAGGCTGCCGTCGACGCCGGCGAAGCCGGGGCTGATCAAGCAATGGCGCGGCGGTTCGTCGATTGCGATCGAAGTTTGGGAAATGCCTGCCGAGTCGTTCGGGCCGTTCGTATCTGCCATTCCGGCGCCGCTCGGCATCGGCAAGGTGGAGCTTCAGGACGGGACGGAAATTCCGGGCTTTATTTGCGAAGCGTACGCGGAGAACGAGGCGGAGGATATTACCTGCTACGGCGGATGGCGGGCGGCAACATAGTGTTTAGATGGAACAAAGACTATTTCCCGGTGCGGGAATAGTCTTATTTTGTAATGAGAGAAAGTATAAAATTCACTTCCTAATTTACCTGTCTAATCGTTCTCCCGTCCGTTGGTGCGCCATCATTTCCGTCAAATCGTCACCCGTCGTTGGTGCGCCATCGTCTTGCGTCTAATCGTTCTCCCGTCCGTTGGTGCGCCATCGTCTTACGTCTAATCGTCTCCGGTCTGTCGGTGCGCCTCGTCTTCCGTCTAATTATCGTCCGTCCGTCGATGCGCCATCTTCTTCCGTCAAATCGTCTTCGGTTCGTCGATGTGTCCTGCCTTCCGTCATTGTCGCCCGTCTGTTGGTGGCCCTGCCTTCAGCGTCCCGTCTCCCGGCAGATTGCTTTGGCGAAATCCTGC
>NZ_BOVJ01000161.1 GCF_018403665.1 Paenibacillus cisolokensis | reverse complement strand
CTTCATTTCCCTTCCCCTTTCTGTCGATTTTTGGGCCCAAAATAATCGTTTTTTGTCCAACTATCAAAAATATGAATCCGGCAGCGATTTTCTCTCTTATTTTCGGATATAATCGGAAGACTGCCGGATGAGCAGCCGGTACGGAAGCAGCATCCTGAACGGCAGCGGATGATGTCCCTCGATCTGGTCGACAAGCACTTTGGCCGCCATCATGCCGATTTCGCTCTTCGGAATGTGAACCGTGGAGAGCGGCGGCGAGGTGTACTGCGACACTTCGATATTGTCGAGTCCGACAAAAGCGATGTCCTGCGGAATGCGAAGTCCCCGTTCCGCCACGGCCCGCATCGCCGAGATCGCCATCATGTCGCTGGCGGCGAATATAGCCGTCGGGATCCGGAGTCCGTTCGTATCCAGCAATTCGGACATGCGGGAATACGTGACGTCGACGTCCCAGCCCGAATTGATGATCCATTGCGGATCGGCTTCGAGCCCCGCTTCCTGCAGGGCGGCCCGGTAGCCGCGGTAACGTTTTTCCCGTTCGATGTCTCCGGTAAGCCCGGTCCCGCCGATAAAACCGATTTGCCGATGCCCCTGTTCGATCAGATGGGCGACCGCCGACTTCGCTGCTTGCACCCGGTCGTAGGAAATGACCGGAACAGTAGGATCGGCAATGTCGATGCCGACGACCGCGGGGACGATTTTTTTGATATATTCGTAAATATCGGGGCGTATCCCTTCGACGATAATGCACCCGTCCAGCTTGTGCTCCTGCACCAGCCGGCGTATCGCTTTCTCTCCCTCGATCTCCTTCATCGTAATGACGTAAGCAAGGGAACAGCCGAGCTCGGAAAGCTTCTTTTCGATCCCTTCCAGTATCGGGGAAAAATAGGGATGATTATATTTGTTTTGGGGCACGGATACGATACAGCCGATCTGCCTCCCGCCTGCTGCGGCGCCAGGCTTTGCCGCGTTCCCGGGGGAAGGCTTTGCCTCTTCATCCGAAACATACCCCAGCTCTTTGGCGGCTTTCCATATTTTCGTTCTCGTTTCGGGACTGATGTGGCGGCTCATGTCGTTGTTCAAGACGCGGGATACTGTCGAGATGGAGAAACCGACTTTCCGGGCAATATCTTTCAACGTTGGCATTTTATACGATTCACCTTCGTCCATTAGTCATAACGTTGCCGGGGAACGCTCCCCTGCCATTCGAGTCGTCTTGCGCAAATCCGGGCAGCGTTTGGCTACATTTCGGGCAGAATTTGGGTAAATTTTGGGCTATTTTTGGGCCAAATATTTACCCAAATATTAGCATCCATTGGCCCCAAAGTCAAACGTTTTTTTGTATAACATTTCCGCCGGGCATCGGCCGCGCGCCATTACTATTTCGGCGGTCAACCGGTCGTTTCCGGCGGGTGGGTTTATATCGGAGAGATTCGCCGCCAGTACAGCGATTTATATTTAAGGAATGAACGGAAAAGGGGGAACCTCGATGAGAGCCGACCGGCTGCTGACGATATTGCTGCTGCTGCAAAACAACGGGAAGCTGACGTCCCGGGAGCTTGCGGATAAGCTGGAAGTGTCGGAAAGGACGATTTTTCGGGATATGGAAGCTTTAAGCGCCGCCGGCATTCCAGTGTTCGCGGAACGGGGGTCCGGCGGAGGATGGCGGTTGTCGGAAGGCTACCGGACCCATCTGACCGGCATGAAATCGAAAGAGATTTTATCGCTTCTCCTTACCAATCCGACCGGTCTTCTGGATGATTTGGGCATACGCGGCGATTTCGAGACGGCGTTCCAGAAGCTGCTTGCGGCAGCGCCCGAAACGGTTAAGCGGAACACCGATTTCGTGCTGCAGCGCATTCATATTGACGGGGCGGGCTGGCATCAAACCGGCGGGGAATCGTTCGATTATCTTCCCATTGTGCAGGAGGCGGTCTGGAACGAACGCAAATTGCTTATCCGCTACCGGCGGGAAGGGAACGAACCGGCCGAACGGCTCGTCCATCCGCTCGGTTTGGTCGCCAAACGAAACGTCTGGTACATGGTCGCCGAGGTCGATGGACATTTGCGAACGTACCGGATTTCCCGTCTGCTTGATGCCCGCCTGCTGGACGAAACGTTCGAAAGGCCGGACGGCTTTCAGTTGGCGCAATATTGGGAGCAGTCCATGGCGGAGTTCAAATCGTCCTTGCCGCGCTATCCGGCAACCGTAATCCTCAAGGAGGAGCTGCTGTCCCGGCTTTCCCGGGAGCGTTATGTTCAAATTGGAGCCACCTTTCCGGCGAGGGACGGCTGGCTCGAGGCCGAACTCGTATTCGAAACGCTGGATTCGGCATCTGAAATCGTTCTATCCTTCGGTGCGCAGCTGAAGGTAAAGGAACCGTCGGAGCTTCGGGACCGGGTAAAAGCCGAAGCCCGCGCCATTGTCGAGCTCTATGACGCAGCAGACAGCGGCGAGTGAAGAATGGGGGGCTCTGCCCGCCAGCTGTATCCGGTTCGGCCGATTGGAGCGGCCTTTCGGCTTCATTTACGATTTTATGCCAGTGCCGCGCGGGTATAAGGCACGGGCTTGCCGTTTCGGACAGCGAGCGGCAGCGGTATGCCGCCGGCTGGAATTCGTGCGGCGTATTCCCGCTTGGCCGGAGATCGGCATACCGTTACACGGAATGAAGAGCACATTTTCCCGTCTGGATGGTGAACGCTTTTTCCCGGTTAGGTTTCAGGCGTTTTCCGCATGCGTTGGCGCATGTTTAGCCGCGTCCGTTGTCCGCAGCCGGGTTGCCAGCGCCGCGCCGGCGGCCGTCAACGCAGCCGATACGCCGTAAGCGGCAAACAGACTGATTTCGGCCAGCAGACCCGATATTGCCGACCCGATCAGAATGCCTCCCATCATGAGCGGAACGATCGCCCCGTTCGTACGTCCGATGTAGGCTTCATCCACCTCCTTAATAATGAGCGCGCCGAATACGATTTGGAAAAAGGTCATGATGATGCCTAGCAAAACCGTACGCTTCCGGTCAGCACCGGCCACAGCGACACCACCTCGATCACGGTGCCGATTGACAGCGCCATGAGCGCCAACGGTATGATGCGGCTGCGGTGCCGATCCACAACGCCGGAGAAAACGGCGGCGATAATCCCGCCGGCCAGCAATCCGACCCCGGCCAGCGCTTCGAACCATTGAACCGCTTCCTTGGCCAAGCCGAGCCGCTCCATCGTGACGAACACATCGAGCGGTTGCGTAATGCCGGTTGCGCAGCCGACGAGCAGGAACATAACCGCCGTCAGCCGCAAATTCGGTTTTCCGGCGACATAACGGATGCCTTCCCGCATATCCCGGAGCAACGGCGATGGGGCGGGAGAGGTATCGCGCGGCGATGGCGGCAGCGCCAACTGAATGAGCGCCGCAAGCGCGAACACCGCAATGAGTACGCCCAACGAAGCCTCTATGCCAAGCCGGGAATAGATCAGCGTGCCGAGAATCGGACCGCCGATCATAAATATGGCCATCTGGCTTTGGGTTATTCCGATTGCGGCACCGATAAGTTCCTCCGGAACATGCCGCTTGAACAACACCGACGAAGACGGCTGCGAGAACTGGCTGACGACCGCCGAAACAACCGTCGCGGCAAATGCCGCCTGCCACCAACCGGCCGATACTAGACCGAGGATGACGACGATCGACACCGCGCTTAGCGAATCGCCGATAATGACCGTCTTTTTCGGGTTCCACCGGTCGGCTAACGTCCCGCCGATCATGGAAAATACGAATATCGGCAAGTATTCCAGCGCCGTCAGCAGCGCCACCGCCGTCGGATTATTGCCCGTCTGCTCCATAATATAGAAAAGAAGGGCCATGTTGCGGACCCAGATGCCAATCTGCTGGAGCAAATCGGCACCCGCCACGATGAGAAAAACGCGATTACGGAATAGGGGGGGCACGGACTTGTCACACTCCTATTATAATCTGACCGTTCGGTATAATTGTAAAAACAGCTGACCGCTGCCACGCGGTCGGATAGTACGCCTCCGTCACAAATCCGCGCTGCGGGAGGCCGTACTGCCGGAAGCCGACCGTTGCCGTCCGGGTTGATGCGGCGCGACAGATGCCGCTTTCGCGATCAAACCGTTCGCATGTCAGCCTTTTCGCGGCAAGCCTGCGCCCTGGACGAAAATATCGATCGCTTTCCGATGCAGCGCCAGCACTTCTTCCTTGGGCATGTTTTCATAATAAGTGAGACCGAGACCGCTCATCATGCCGACCAATATATAGGTCAGCGCCTTCGGATCGTCGTGGCGGAATTCGCCCTTCTCGATGCCTTCCTCCACCACTTCGCCGATAAGCGGATAGTGCCGGCGGCTGATGTCGAGCAGCCGTTCAAGCACCGCAGGATCGCTGCCGTAGCTGCCGGCGAATTCCTCGCCCGCCTTAATGAGCGGATTGTCGAAATCCTGCGCATAATGTTCGGCAAGCGCATAGAGCTTTTCCGTCGCCGTCATGCCCGGCTTGACAAGCTCGCGCCATTTATCTTCCCATTCCAGCATGTTTTGTTCCAGCAACCGAAGAAACAACTGCTCCTTGCTCTTGAAATGGTAATAGATGCTGCCTTTGCTGACACCCGCTTCCTCGCAGATGTCTTCCATCGATGACGCGCCATAACCTTTGCGGATAAACAACTCTTTAGCGCTCTTCATAATTTGCTGTCGTGTACGTTCAGCCTCCTCAGGGGTTTTGCGCGCCATCTCGATGAACCCTCCTCTTGTTAATAATCTGACCGATCGGTTTAATTAAAGTATAACGGGTGGACGATCAAAAGGCAATTCCTTCCCTTTACATTTTGTAACCAAGTAACCAAGCACCAGGCGTCGTCGTTCCCACACTATCAATCGGTGAGAGATCGACTTTCCAACGCAATAGAGCCATGTCCGCGCCGAATTCGGCGGCGCAAAACACGGCTCTTTCACTGACGGTAACGGCAGACGGGCACGGAGCGCGGCCAGCTATTTTACGCTGCCGCGGAGCGTATGCTATAGTAAAAATAAAAGATTCCTTCCCTTTCCTCCGGTAAAAAGGAGTGTTGGTAGAAAAGGAGCGTTGCCCGCTTGTTCGTCACGATATCCGTCATCCTGCTCGTCTACAGCCTGTTGACCGTCTATATCGGCTGGCACATCTGGCTGTTTCTGTCCGCTGTCTTCGGAACCGTCAACGTGTGGGCGCTGACCGCCGTTCTCGCACTGACGGCGCTGGCTTATATGATCGGCCGGGCCGGCCGGCGCTTTCTCCCCCGCCCGTTGGGAGCTGTGTTCACCTGGATCGGCGCTTACTGGCTCGCTCTTTTCGAATATCTGGTGCTGCTGCTGCCGATGGCCGATCTTGCGGCTCTGGCGCTTCGTGCGGCGGGCCTATCGTCCGGCGTTTATATTCCGGCGCTCGGCTGGACGGTAACGGGAATATTGGCAGTCCTGCTCATCGTCGGGTCGCGGAACGCCTGGCTGCCGGTCGTCCGGTCGTATGACATCGCCATCCCGAAGCCGGGCGGCAAGCGCCGGGAACTGCGAATATTGGCCGCGTCCGATCTGCACCTCGGCGCCATCGTCGGGAAGCGCCATCTGAACCGTCTCGTCAAGGAGGCGGAACGGCTGCGTCCCGACCTGATCCTGCTGCCGGGAGACGTCATCGACGACGATATCGCGCCTTATATCGCGAACGATATGGGCGGCGTTATGCGCAAGCTCCGCGCCCCGCTCGGCGTCTATGCCGTACTGGGCAACCACGAATATTACGGCAGAACGATTCCCGTTTATCTGGAACAGATGGAAGCGGCGGGCATCCGCGTGCTGCGCGATGAAACAGTCGTCATCGACGGCAGCCTGCAGCTCGTCGGCCGCAAAGACAAAGCATCCGAAGGGCACGATCCGGAAGGCCGTCTGCCGATCGGCCGGCTCCTTGACGGCCTCGACCGATCCAAGCCGATCGTGCTGATGGACCATCAGCCGGCCGAATTGCGCCTGGCAGCCGAGCAGGGCGCCGATCTGACGCTGTCCGGCCATACCCACCGCGGCCAGCTCGCGCCCAACCATTTGTTGACGAAGCGATTGTTCGACCTCGATTGGGGGTACCGGGTCATAGGCGGCATGCATGCGGTCGTTTCCTCCGGCTTCGGCACCTGGGGCCCGCCGCTGCGCATCGGCAGCCGCAGCGAAATCATACTGCTGCGAGTCCGGTTCGGCGATTGATAGAACGGCACCTGCCCGTCAGCGAATGGCGATACAGAACGGCAGCGGCACTTGCCCGTCAGCGCGCGGCAATATAGGTCGGCCGTGGCGCCTGCCCCGAATAGGGGGCTTGCAGCTTGTTGGCGACGCTATTGTACACGATAAACACATTGCTGCGCGGATACGGCGTTATGTTGCTGTTCGATCCGTGCATAATATTGCAATCGAACAGAACGATCGAGCCTTTGCGCCCGATAGGAGTCTCGATGCCGCTTTCCCGCACGAGTGCGGTCAGACTGCCGGGATCGGGAACGCCGTATTCCTGCTTCCGCAGCGACGACCTGAAATGGTTCTCCGGCGTCCGGCCGACGCAGGAAACGAACTTGCGGTGCGAGCCCGGTATGACCATGAGCGGGCCATTGAACGGGTAGTTGTCCTCCAGCGCGATCGAGCAGCTGAGTGCCCGCATCGCCGGCATTCCGTCCTCGACATGCCACGTTTCGAAGTCGGAATGCCAGTAAAATTCTTTCCCTGCAAATCCCGGCTTGTAATTAATGCGGGACTGGTGTACGTAGACGTCGCCGCCCAACAGGTAACGAACGATGTTCAGCAGCCGCGGATGCCGGGCCGCCTGACGGAATACGTCGTTGCGGTCATGAACCGCGAAGATTGAGCGTACCTCGCCGCCTCCCGGCTCCCGGATCACTTCCTTCGCGTCGCGCGTCCGGTAATGCTCCTGCAACCGTCTCAACTCTTCCCGCCATTCGGCGATCTCCTCGTCCGTGAAGAAGGATTCCAGAAACAAATAGCCGTTCGTTTCATAAAACGCCGACTGCTCGCGGGTCAGCGGGCTGTCTTCGCTCCACTCCGAATAGACAGTCGGGTCCCGCCGCTCTATGATGACCGGCTTGTCGCCGACCCGGGACGGGTAGCGGTCTTCCGTACCGCTAGCTTCCGTATTCGTTCCGACAAACGATTTCACGCGATCAGCTCCTTGTTTCGAATTATCGGCAGCAGATTCGCGGCAAGCTGTTCCAAGCGGCCGCAATGACTGCCACGCCGTTACTTCGCTTTAAGCTTCCACAAGCGGATATGCGCCTTCTTCGTCATGCACCTCGGCGCCGGTAAGCGGCGGGGTGAACACGCACACCATCCGCAATTGCGACTTGGCCCGCAAATAATGCTTTTCATGTCCGTCCAGCACATACAAGGTGCCGGGGCGAATCGGATACGCCCGGTGTCCTTCCGGATGGATTTCGCCTTCTCCCTCGATGCAGTAGACGGCCTCGATATGATGTTTGTACCAGATCAACGTCTCCGTCCCCGGTTTGATGATCGTATCGTTCAATGAAAAACCGACTCCGTCCTTTTTCAGAATCAATCTTCTGGATATCCATGTCGCCGCGCTCACATCGTCCTTCGTCCCGATTACATCCTCCAAATGTTTTACGATCATTTCGACCTTTCCCCTTTCATTCGTCTGAACTGCAACCACGGCCTCGCGGCAAATTCTTTCGCATGGCGATAAGCGCCTTGCCCGCTCGCATGTATCCGGCCGTTATGTACGGCCGGCAAGTATGGTGGCGTCGGACGGGTGCTCCGCCAGCAACTTCAGGCACTGCTCCACACGTCGCAGCCCCTCTTCGAGCAGCGGCCGCTCGATCGTCAGCGGCGGCATCAGCTTCGCCACTTCGTCCCGCGGGCCCGACGTCTCCATAATGACGCCCCGCTCGAACGCCGCTCTGCACAGCCGGACCGCCAGCTCCGGCTCGGCGAAGGCGATGCCTTGAATCATTCCCCGGCCGCGCACCGTTCCGCCGCATGCCGGATACGCCTCGCACATCCGCTGCAGCGATTGCTGCATAAGCCGCGCTTTCGCCGCAATTTCCCGCTCGAATTCGCCGTCTTCCCAGTAGGCGAGCGCTTCTTCCGCCGCGACGAAGGCGAGATTGTTGCCCCGGAACGTGCCGTTGTGCTCTCC
>NZ_BOVJ01000160.1 GCF_018403665.1 Paenibacillus cisolokensis | reverse complement strand
CGTTCGCGCCGGCGCGGCGCTGCCCGCGCGCGGTCCGCGGATCGCGCGCGTCGGCGAACGGATCCGCCTCGCGCTTGATATAGACGGGCGGCTTCTCCCGCTCGCCCGTCAGCTTCTCCGCCGCTTCCCGGCGCATCCGGTTCAGCTCGCGGATCGGCAGCATCGGCCCGTCACGCAAATCGAGCTCGAGCTCTTCGAGCTGAAACAGCGTTCCGCCGAGCCGTCCGAACTGCTCCTTCAAGAGCACTTCATCGATCGGCCGCTTCGCGGCCTTCTCCATCTCCAGCTCGGATACGACCTCCACCGTCGTGCCTTTCTGGATATCGGTCCACCATGTGCGGAGCGGCTGCCCCGGTTCCCCTTGCGCTTTGACGCGCAGCGGAAAGACGCGGTAGGGCTTGTCCGTTTCAAACGTCGCCCGCAGCCGCCGGTCAAGCGCCGGATCGCTCGTTTCCAGATGCGGTCGCCCGGGCGACCCGCTGCAGATCGACGTCGCGCCGGCCGGGCACGATTTCCAGCACCATGCCCTCCTGCGCCTCGCCCTCGATGCGCACCCCGTTATGCCGCACATCGTATACGCGGCCGCCCTCCTCTTTCTTCGTCGGGTCGCCCGCATCGAAGACGATGCCGTCGCCGCGCTTGAGCGGCGCTTCGATGCGGCAGACGACAGCGTCGCGCAGCACCCGCTCGACACGGCCGAGATAGACGCCCCGGCTTTTCGGAAACGTTCCGTCAACGAGCTGCTTATTGTTCGTCCCTTTCAGGAAGCCGTGCGTAAAGCCGCGCGAGAAGCTCTGCTCGAGCTCGCGGATCTCTTCCCTCGAAGGGGCGGAACGGTCGCCGGCGAAATAACGGTCGATCGCCGCCCGGTATTTGCCGACGACATTGGCGACATACTCCGGACTTTTAAGCCGCCCTTCGATCTTGAACGACGTCACCCCCGCCTCGATCAGCTCCGGCACGATGTCGATGGCCACCAGATCTTTCGGCGACAACAAATAAGCTACGTCGCCCATCGGCTTCGGTTCGCCGTCGACGATCAGATCGTAAGGCAGCCGGCAAGCCTGGGCGCATTCGCCGCGGTTGGCCGACCGTCCGCCCCACATTTCCGACGTGAGGCATTGTCCGGAATACGAGACGCAAAGCGCCCCGTGGACGAACACTTCCATCGGAAGCTTGGCCTGCTCGCCGATGGTGCGGATATGCTTCAGATTGTTCTCCCGCCCGAGCACGACGCGCTCCAAACCGAACGGCTTCGTAAATTCGACCGCCTCCGGCGACGTAATCGTCATCTGCGTCGAGCCGTGGATCGGAAAATCCGGCGAAATTTCCCGAATCAGCTTCACAAGCCCCAGATCCTGCACAATGACCGCGTCCACACCGGCATCGATGCAGGCGTCGATCAGCGCTTTGGCCGATTCCAGCTCGTCTTCGAACACGAGGATATTGAAGGTCAGGTAGCCTTTGACGCCGTAACGGTGCAGGAACGCCATAATTTCCGGCAGCTCTTCGGTGCGGAAATTGTTGGCGCGCGCCCGCGCGTTAAACCTCTCCACCCCGAAATAGACGGCATCGGCTCCGTTCGCCACCGCCGCCCGCATACATTCCCAGTCGCCTGCCGGAGCGAGCAACTCGATATCTTGTCTCGTTATATTCAAACCCATTTCAGAAGCATCCTCCAGATCGTAAATGCGCTACGTTCAGTTTACCAGACCGCCGGACAATTCTCCATTGTCCAGTTTATATGCGATCTTGGTCCGATTGGCCGGTTGCTCTTCTTTCGCCCCGACCGCCATGCTATAATAAAGCTGATTGTTCGTTTTTCTAAAAACGTTTGGGAGGTATCGCCAGACTATGAAACTTGGTGTATTTACCGTACTATTCGCGCAGAAGCCGTTCGAAGAAGCGCTGGATTACATCGTGTCCAAAGGTGTGGAAGCCGTCGAGATCGGCACCGGCGGTTATCCGGGCGACGCCCATTGCAAACCGGACGAGCTTCTGGCCGACGCCGGAAAATTGAAAGCGTTCAAACAAGCGGTCGAATCCCGCGGTCTGATCATCAGCGCGCTGAGCTGCCATGCCAACCCGCTGCATCCGCAAAAAGCGATATCGAGCGAACATGACGCCGCGCTGCGCAAAACGATCGAGTTGGCCAACAGGCTGGAAGTGCCTGTCGTCAACACGTTCTCCGGCTGTCCGGGCGACCATGAAGATGCCAAATATCCGAACTGGCCGGTCGCGCCTTGGCCGAACGACTTCCAGGAAATTTTGAAATGGCAGTGGGAGGCGAAAGTCATCCCGTACTGGTCCGACATCGCCAAGCTGGCCGAACAGAACGGCGTCAAAATCGGTCTCGAGCTGCACGGCGGCTTCTCCGTCCACAGTCCGGCCACGCTGCTCCGGCTGCGCGAAGCGACCAGCAGCGCGATCGGCGCCAACCTCGACCCGAGCCATATGTGGTGGCAAGGCATCGATCCGGTGCAAGCGGTGCACATTCTCGGCCGCGAAGGTGCGATTCACCATTTCCACGCCAAAGATACGACGATCGATCCGATCAACGTCAACCGCCACGGCGTAACGGACATGCAATCTTATACCCAAATGCTGGACCGCGCATGGCAATTCCGGACCGTCGGCTTCGGCCACGATCTCAAAACGTGGGCGGACATTATAAGCGCGCTGCGTCTCGTCGGCTACGATTATGTCGTCAGCATCGAGCACGAGGACGGGCTCATGTCGGTCGATGAAGGCTTCACGAAAGCCGTTCAAAATCTCCAGCAAGTGCTCATCAAGGAACCGCTCGGAGAAATGTGGTGGGTATAACGCCGACTCCGGCGTCCCGATAAACGAAGAACGCCCCGCAAGGCCGGCAAGCGGCCGCATGCGGGGCGTTCTTCGTTCAGCCCGGCCGCTTGCTGGTCAAGCGGCACTATCCGTTATGTTATTTTCCTGCCCAAACCTCGAAAATCATAACATAGTCGGTGAAGAGAAATACGGCCAACGCCACAATCGTAAAGGCGATCGCAAACAAATTTTTCTTCGGACGGGCCATGAGAAGGCGGACCAAGCCGATCATGATCAGCACCGTGAAAATCAACATGAAAATGTCAAAACCGTTAAAAACCGATGCGCTTGCGTTTTCTGCAGCGAGAAGCACGGGATGACCCCCTCCTTTTCACAGTTATCCTATATTACACTATGTTACCTTCCGCGTCGAGCCGCCGCAAGAGCGAATGGTCATCCGTAACAAGTTTGTCACGATTTCATTGTTCCTTATAACCTATCCATATCGAAAATATAACAAATTCTTATACCTGAGATGAGCATGATCCGTTGTCGAGCTTTATAAAATATGATACGATCAATTCATATATTCTTACCTGTTTCGTCGGAATTAAACTTTACCCGAAATGACAATCGGCAAGGGGGCAGCATCGATATGGCATATGAAGCGGTCTGGATGAAAGACCCTTCCAAATTGAACAAGTTTGAGTTTGTCAAGCATCAAAAAGACGGTCTCGATGTCATTCGTACTATTATTGAAGAATACGCCAAAAAAGGCTACGAATCGATCGACCCGGACGATATGAACCGGTTCAAATGGGCCGGCGTGTACGAACAGAAGCCGAAAGACGGTCATTTCATGATGCGGATCCGGATCAACTCCGGCATCATGACGAGCGCACAGGCGCGCGCGCTTGCTTCCATCGGACGCGACTACGGGCGCGGCTTGATGGACGTCACCACGCGTCAGGCGATCCAGTTCCATTGGCTGCGCGTGGAGAATTTGCCCGACATTTTCAACCGTCTCGAAGCAGTCGGACTGTACAGCTACGAGGCATGCGGCGACTGCCCGCGCACGATCGTCGGCAATCCGCTCGCCGGCATCGACAAGAACGAACTGATGGACACGACGCAGCTGGTGAACGAAGTCAACGATTTTTCCTGTTGAATCGTGACTTTTCCAATTTGCCCCGCAAATATAAAATGTCCATCTCATCCAGTATTTATAACAACGCGCAAGCCGAAATCAACGACCTGGCTTTCGTTCCTGCGGTCAAAGTGATCGACGGCAAGGAAGTGATCGGCTTCCACGCCCTGGTCGGCGGCGGCTTGTCGGCAAAGCCGTATTTGGCCCAGGAGCTCGACATTTTCATCCGTCCGGAGGAAGTATTGAAGGTCGCGATCGGCGTCACGACGATTTTCCGCGACTACGGCTACCGCGAGAAGCGGCACCATGCCCGCCTCAAGTTCCTCGTAGCCGATTGGGGACCGGAGAAATTCAAGGAAAAGCTTCTGGAGCTTATCGGCGACATGCCTTCCAAAGGCGAAAACAAAATTGTCGGCTGGAAAGCCGCCTACTTCGACGGCGTGCACAAGCAGAAGCAGGAAGGGCTCAACTATATCGGTCTGAACGTTCCGGTCGGCCGCACGAATACCGACGAGTTCGAGCAGTTGGCCGATATTGCCGACAAATATGGCGACGGATTGATCCGTACGACGGTGTCGCAAAACATTATTTTGGCCGGCATACCCGACGACAAGGTCGATGAAGTGCTGAAGCAGCCTGTGCTGCAGCGGCTGTCGCCGTTTCCGAAACATTTCATGAGCCGGACCGTTTCCTGCACGGGCAACGAATTTTGCAATCTGGCCGTCGTCGAGACCAAAGAGCGTGCGCGCCGCGTCGCCGAATATCTCGATGAGCATGTCGAGCTCGACGAGAAAATCCGCATTCATATGGTCGGCTGCCCGAACGCTTGCGGCCAGAAGCATATTGCCGATATCGGCCTTCAAGGTGCGCTCGTCAAGACGCCGGAAGGAATGGTCGACGCTTTCGATATCGCCGTCGGCGGCACGCTCGGTCCGAATGCCAAGTTTAATACGCCGCTCAAGGGCCGCGTCAAAGGCGACGACCTGCCGGAAGTGCTCGCGAAGCTGATCCTGTTTTACAAGGAAGGCCGCAAAACGGCGAATCGTTCCACGATTACGTCCAGCGGGTCGGCGTACAGGCGTTCCAGGAGAAGCTCACGGAAATTTTGGCCGCGTCCTGATCGCGCGAAAAGAGGAGGGGAACCGGAAATCCCCCTCCTCTTTTTTTGGTTTCAGGTACGAAATTGGCCAGATCGCGCCTCGAAACTGGGCGATTTTCAAATTCGACCGCCCGGCATTCTCCGTTCGACCGTCAGAAATCGAAATGGCGGCCAATCATTACAGAGTTAAAATGATTCGACGGGCGTGTGTGTTTATTTCCCCGAGATGGTAAACTGATGACGGGAGAGATACCATAGTCGGGAGGAAATCGGGCATTGGATCAGGAAACGATACTGGAACAGGCAAGAGATTACGCGAAAAGCGAACTGGAACGCGACCACAGCGGCCACGACTGGTGGCATGTCGTACGGGTGGCGCGAACGGCCCGCATGCTCGCCGAGGCGGAACACGCCGACGTATACATTTGCGAGCTGGCGGCGCTGCTCCATGACGTCGCCGACGTCAAGCTGGCAGGAAGCAAGGAAGCCGGGTTGCGCAAAATCGGGGACTGGATGCGGCAAGCGGGCGTGGAAGAGGACCACCGTGCCCATGTGATGGAAATTGCGTCAACGATGTCCTTCGGAGGCGGCCATGGTCAGCCGATGCGCACGCTGGAGGGACAGGTCGTACAGGATGCCGATCGGCTCGATGCTATCGGCGCAATCGGCATCGCGCGCGCCTTCGCCTATGCGGGCAACAAAGGGCAGCCGATTTACGATCCGGCGCTCCGTCCCCGGGCTTCGATGACGGAAGCGGAATACCGGAACGGGCCGAGCACGGCGATTAATCATTTTAATGAAAAGCTGCTCCGGCTGAAGGAACGGTTGAATACGGAAACGGCCCGTTTGCTTGCGGAGAAAAGACACCGGTTCCTCGAATACTTTCTTCGCGAGTTCGACCGCGAATGGGCGGCCGGCAATGCGGATTACCTGAAAGAAACGCTGTTTCCGGCCGAATATGCCGGACGCATCCATATCGCCTTCGGCGATTCGGCGGGAGGGTCGCTGCGAATAGCGCTGCGGGGAATGCCGGGAGAGAAGGCGGTCACGCTGAATGACGATCTGATGGTCGGACCGTTGCATAACGAAGACGAGCCGGAAGGCTTGGCCAAACGGCTCTCCTGGTGGCGGACATGCACGAGCGAGGAAGAGTGCAGAGAGACGATGGAGTATGCGCTGCGGGCGGCGCTGGACTGGAAGCAGTGGCCGAAGCGCCTGCGCGGCCGTCATGTCGTCGTCTGGGCCGGAGAGTCGGCCTCCGAGCAAATCGGGCTGCGCCGCCTGGCCGCCGCGCTGGCGGACGATACGGAGATATCCGTTATCGATACGACGGCGCTGGCCAACAAGCGGTACAAGAAGACGGCATTCGAGAACGAAGATGCGATCTACCGCAGCACTGGAGAGCTGGGACCGGACAAGCTCGCCCTGTTGCTCCCGGAAGCGCGGCTGCTGACGCCCCGTGAACGGGAGGCTTATGCCGACGAATGGCGGCAGCTAGTCGCCGATGGCGGCATTTTGCGGGTGATGGACAAGGGACGGCCGCTAAGCGTTGACGGGAGCTATTTCGATGCCGATATTATGGAAGCGGTTAGCAATTTGACGGGGGCAGAGGGGCGACTGGTCAAATGTGCGAGGATTGTCGGCGAAGTAATCGGTTCCGCGAACCAGTACGTCGGCGACAGCTACATCGAATATCGTGTACGGGAACTTATCAAGGAAGGCAAACTTGTCTATACCGGCAGCCTGAATGCGATGCGCTACTACAGCGTCGGTTTGGGGGAATAACGACCTAACGACCGAACGAAAAAACATCCCATTCCGCCAAGCAGGCGGTTTGGGATGTTTTTCGTACTGCCTATTTCGCCGCTCCGGCCGCGACTCTTTCTTCGGCCTTGAGCCGTTCGACGGTTCGTTTCCGGTCCCGTTCCAAAATCGGAGCCAGATACCGGCCGGTATACGACTGATCGGACTTGATCACCTCTTCCGGCGTGCCGGTGGCGACGATCGTCCCGCCGCCGCTGCCGCCTTCCGGACCGAGATCGATAATATAGTCGGCCGTCTTGATCACATCGAGATTATGCTCGATGACCAGAACCGATTCGCCGGAATCGACGAGACGGTGGAGCACCTTCAGCAAACGGTCGATATCGTCGACATGCAGCCCGGTTGTCGGCTCGTCCAAAATGTACACCGTCTTGCCGGTGCTGCGGCGGTACAGCTCGGCCGCCAGCTTCACCCGCTGCGCCTCGCCCCCGGACAGCGTCGTCGCCGGCTGGCCGAGATTCATGTAGCCGAGACCGACGTCAAGCAGCGTCTGCAGCTTGCGGTGGATGCGCGGAATGTTCCGGAAAAATTCGCAAGCGTCCTCTATCGTCATCGCCAGTACGTCGGCAATGCTTTTGCCTTTATATTTGACCTCCAGCGTTTCGCGGTTGTACCGTTTGCCTTTGCAAACTTCGCAAGGGACGTACACGTCGGGCAGGAAATGCATCTCGATCTTGATGATGCCGTCGCCGCGGCACGCTTCGCAGCGTCCGCCCTTGACATTGAAGCTGAACCGTCCCTTCTTGTACCCCCGCACCTTTGCCTCGTTCGTCGCGGCGAAGACGTCCCGGATATCGTCGAATACACCGGTATACGTCGCCGGATTGGAACGCGGCGTGCGGCCGATCGGCGACTGATCGATATCGATGACTTTCTCGATATGCTCCAGTCCGCGCATCTCCTTATGCGCGCCGGGACGCACTTTCGCCTTGTTCAAATCGCGGGCGAGCGTCTTGTAGACGATCTCGTTGACGAGCGTCGATTTGCCGGAGCCGGATACGCCGGTCACGACCGTGAAGACGCCGAGCGGAATTTTGACATTCAAATTTTTCAGGTTGTTCTCTTTCGCTCCCCGCACTTCCAGCCATTTGTCGCCGATCGGCCGCCGTTCCAGCGGGACGGCTATAAACCGGCGTCCGCTCAAATATTGTCCGGTCAACGAATGCTCATGAGCCATAACTTCGGCAGGGGTGCCTTGTGCAACGACCTGACCGCCATGTATGCCCGCGCCGGGACCGATATCGATAATGTAATCGGCGGCCAGCATCGTATCTTCGTCATGCTCGACGACGATCAGCGTATTGCCCAGATCGCGCATATGCTCCAGCGTCGCAATAAGCCGGTCGTTGTCCCGCTGATGAAGGCCGATGCTCGGTTCGTCGAGAATATACAGCACGCCCATCAGGCTCGAGCCGATTTGCGTTGCCAGCCGGATCCGCTGCGCCTCCCCGCCTGACAACGTTCCCGCCGCTCTGCTCAAAGTCAAATATTCCAGTCCGACATTGACCAGGAAACCGAGCCGGCTGTTGATTTCTTTCAGAATGAGATGAGCGATTTGCCGTTCTTTGTCGTTCAGCTTGAGTTCCTGGAAAACCGCTGCGCTTCCCCGATCGAAAGCGACGTCACATAGGCGATATTGTGTCCGCCGACCGTCACCGCCAGCGTTTCCTTGCGGAGCCGGTGCCCTTTGCAGCCGGCGCACGGCTTGGCGCTCATGTACGATTCGATATGCTCGCGCATCGCGTCCGAAGCGGTCTCGCGGTAGCGGCGCTCCAGATTGTTGACGATGCCCTCGAACGGAACGTAAGCTTCCTTCTGATGGCCGAAATCGTTCTCGTAACGGAACCGGACACGCTCGCCGCCGGTGCCGTACAGCAGTTTCTTCATCATATCCGGAGGCAGCTCGCGGACGGGCACGTCTTTCGGGATGCCGTAATGCGTGCATACGGCATCGAGAAATTGCGGGTAGTAATTGGACGTGCTGCCCGCCCATGCCTCGAACGCCCCCTGCTCGATCGATTTGTCGGGGTCCGGGACAAGCAGATCGGTGTCGACGATCATTTTGGCACCAAGACCGTCGCACTCGGGACAAGCGCCGTACGGGCTGTTGAACGAGAACATCCGCGGCGACAGCTCTTCGATGCTGAAGCCGCATTCGGGGCATGCAAGGTTTGAGCTGAACAGCAGCTCTTCCTGGCCCATCACATCGACAATGACGCGGCCGCCCGCCAGTTGGAGCGCCGTTTCCAGCGAATCGGCCAGACGCGTCGCGATATCCGGCTTGATGACGATACGGTCGACAACGACTTCGATGTTGTGCTTCTTGTTTTCTCCAGCTCGATTTTCTCGCTCAGTTCCCGCAGTTCGCCGTTCACCCTTACCCGGACGAAGCCTTGCTTCTGAATGTCGGCAAACAGCTTGACATGCTCGCCCTTGCGGCCGGATACGAGCGGGGCCAAAATTTGCAGCCGGGTCCGCTCCGGATATTCCATGATCCGGTCCACCATCTGCTCGACGGTTTGCGACGTAATCTCAATGCCATGCTCCGGGCAATGGGGCTTCCCGATCCGGGCGAACAGCAGCCGCAAATAGTCGTATATTTCGGTTACCGTTCCGACCGTGGAGCGGGGATTGCGGCTTGTCGTCTTCTGATCGATCGATATGGCCGGAGAGAGTCCTTCGATCGAGTCGACGTCCGGCTTCTCCATCTGTCCGAGAAATTGCCGGGCATAGGCGGACAGCGACTCCACATACCGCCGCTGCCCTTCCGCATATATGGTGTCGAACGCAAGCGACGATTTGCCCGAACCGCTGAGGCCCGTCAGGACGACGAATTTATCGCGCGGGATGGTGACATCGATATTTTTCAGATTGTGGGCGCGTGCGCCCTTGATCACGATACGGTCATTGGCCAAGACGGTCTCTCCCTCCATTGTGCCGGAACGCGTTGCCGTTCCGGCGCTCCTTCTCGATCGGAACACGGGCTTGACCTGCCGCCGCTGCCGATCGAGATGCTTATTTACCACTATTGACGATTGTTCCCGATTCTAGTCGCGCCCCTCCGGCTATTGGCCTGTCGCGCCGAGCGGGCGGGCGCCGGTCTGGCGCTTAGTCCAGCTCCGCCCGCAGTTCCAGCAGCGCGTCGCGAAGCTCGGCGGCCCGTTCGAACTGCAGCGATTTGGCCGCCTCCTTCATTTCCGCCTCCAGCCGCTGAATGAGCGACAGCTTCTCCTTCTTCGACATCTTCGAAACGCCGGATTCCGTCAAGTAATCGGATTTCTGCTCCGCAACCCGCGTCGCTTCGATGACGTCATGCACTTTTTGCGGATCGTCTGCGGCGTAATGCCATGCTTCTCGTTGTAAGCGAGCTGGATCGAGCGCCGGCGCTCCGTCTCCTTGATCGCCTTGTCCATGGAGTCGGTGATCCTGTCGGCATACATGATGACCCGGCCTTCCGCATTTCGCGCAGCCCGGCCGATCGTTTGAATAAGCGAACGCTCGGCGCGCAAAAATCCTTCCTTGTCGGCGTCCAGTATGGCGACAAGCGACACTTCCGGCAAGTCGAGTCCTTCCCGCAGCAGGTTGATGCCGACCAGCACATGGAACGTTCCGAGCCGCAAATCCCGCAAAATCGCCATCCGTTCCAGCGTCTTGATGTCGGAATGCAAATAACGGACCTTGATGCCGACTTCCTTCAAATAATCGGTCAAGTCCTCGGCCATCTTCTTCGTCAGCGTCGTCACGAGAACCCGCTCGTCCTTGGCGATCCGGTCGCGGATTTCGCCGAGCAAATCGTCGATCTGTCCTTTGGTCGGACGAACTTCGATCACCGGGTCGACAAGGCCGGTAGGCCGTATAATTTGCTCGACCATCGTGGGGCAATGCTCCAGCTCGTAGGGACCCGGCGTAGCCGAAACATAGATGATCTGGGTAATCTTCTGCTCGAATTCCTCGAACCGGAGGGGGCGGTTGTCAAGCGCGGACGGCAGGCGGAAGCCGTGCTCGACGAGCACCTCTTTCCGCGCGCGGTCGCCGTTGTACATCGCCCGGATTTGCGGCAGCGTCACATGGGACTCGTCAATGACGAACAGCATGTCGTCCGGGAAGTAATCGAGCAGCGTGTAGGGAGTGGCGCCCCTTTCCCGGAACGTCAGCGGTCCCGAGTAGTTCTCGATCCCGGAGCAGAATCCCATCTCCTGCATCATTTCGATGTCGTACCGCGTCCGCTGCTCCAGACGCTGCGCCTCCAGCAGCTTGCCCTGCCCCCGGAGTTCCGCCAGACGTTCTTCCAGTTCCCGTTCGATATTGATCAGCGCCTTTTTCATCGTATCCTCGTGAGTGACGAAGTGGGATGCCGGGAAGATGGCGACATGATCGCGCTCGCCGATGATTTCGCCCGTCAGCACGTCGATTTCGGTAATCCGTTCGATTTCGTCGCCGAACAGCTCCACGCGAATAGCCCGTTCGTTGTTCGCAACGGGAAAAATTTCGATTATATCTCCGCGCACCCGAAACGTGCCGCGCACGAAATTGATGTCGTTGCGCTGATATTGGATATCGACCAGCTTGTGCAGAATGGCGTCGCGCGGCTTCTCCATTCCGGTTCGCAGCGACAGGACGAGGTTCTTGTATTCCATCGGCGAACCGAGACCGTAGATGCACGATACGCTCGCCACGATGATGACGTCTCGCCGCTCGAACAGCGCACTCGTCGCCGAGTGTCGAAGCTTGTCGATCTCGTCGTTAATGCTCGAATCCTTCTCGATGTACGTGTCGGATGAAGGAATGTAAGCCTCCGGTTGATAATAGTCGTAATAGCTGACGAAATATTCAACCGCATTGTTCGGAAAAACGCCTTGAATTCGCTGCACAGTTGGGCCGCCAGCGTCTTGTTGTGCGCAATGACGAGCGTCGGCCGGTTCAGCCGGGCGATCGTATTGGCTATCGTATACGTCTTGCCGGTTCCGGTCGCGCCGAGCAGCGTTTGGTGCTTCACGCCGTTTCGGACGCCCTCGACCAATTTGCGTATCGCTTCCGGCTGGTCGCCCTGCGGCTCGTAATCCGACACCAGCTCGAACTTCCTGGACATGAGCGTTACGTCGTTCACCGTTCTTCACCCCATCTTTCCGTATTTGCCGCAATATCATATCTAAAAGCTATGCTGCGTTAGATCGAGATTCCGTTCCAGTTGACGGAAAACCGTCCAAAATAAGAATATGTGTTCCTATTATACAGATAAACGTTCCTGCGTGCAATCGGTGGATGCTGGATGAAACGGCGAAGCTGCCGCTTTCGCCAAGCGGCAGCTTCGTGCTTCCCTTTATTCCACAGCCTTAAGACGGTATATCTTGCTGCCGAAATCGCTGCGGAACAACGGCTTCGGCAATCCGGCGAACATCAGTTCATCGCCGCCATAAATTTGGTCCGTATCGACCAGCCGGTAGTTCCGGTCCGGGTCCAATCCTTTCAGCCTGAAACGTCCGAGCGGCGGATGCGCCTCATTCAATACGGTGACGAATACGACAAAAGCCTCGCGTTTGTCCTTCGATACCATCATCCATGCCGCATCGTTGCCTTCGAACGGGCTGAGCAGCCGGTAGAAATCGCCGAACTGGACGAGGTGCCGGATCTCCTTGTACAGCGCCACCTGGCGCGCCACCTCGATTTTCTCCTCTTCCGTAAACCGCGTCAGGTCCAGCTCGTAGCCGAAGTTGCCCGACATCGCCACATTTCCCCGGGTCGCAAGCGGCGTTATGCGCCCCACCTGATGGTTCGGCACCGCCGAAACATGCGCGCCCATCGAGCTGATCGGATAAACGATGCTCGTCCCGTACTGGATGCGCAGCCGCGCGATCGCGTCGGTATTGTCGCTTGTCCACGTCTGCGGCATATAGTACAACATGCCCGGATCGAAACGGCCGCCGCCGCCGGAGCAGCTTTCGAACAGGATATGCGGGAACGCCGACGTAATCCGCTCCAGCACCTCATACAAACCGAGCATGTAGCGGTGCGCCGTCTCCCGCTGTCGGTGCGGCGGTAGCAGGGCGGAGCCGATCTCCGTCATGTTCCGGTTCATATCCCATTTGACATACGTGATCGGCGCGCTCTCCAGAATGCCCCCGATCGTTTGAACCAGATAGTCCCGCACATCCTGACGGCTCAAATCCAGCACAAGCTGATTCCGGCCGGTTGTGCGATGCCGTCCCTCGACATGAAGACACCAATCCGGATGGGCCCTGTACAGCTCGCTTTCCGGCGAAATCATTTCCGGCTCGAACCAGAGGCCGAACTGCATGCCCAGCTCCTTTACCCGCCGGACAAGATCCTCAAGGCCGAGCGGCAGCTTCTTTCGGTCTACGAACCAGTCGCCGAGCGAAGTCGTATCGTCGTCGCGCTTGCCGAACCATCCGTCGTCGAGCACGAACAGCTCGATGCCGAGTTCCTTGCCCTGCCGGGCGATCGCTTCGATTTTGTCGGCGTCGAAATCGAAGTATGTCGCTTCCCAATTGTTCACGAGTATCGGACGTGCTTCGTCGCGGAACCGCCCTCTGCACAGGCGCGACCGGTACAAGTCGTGATAGATGCGCGACATGCCGCCGAGCCCTTCGGCGGAGTAAACGAGAACCGCTTCCGGCGTCTGGAAGCTCTCTCCCGCATCCAAATGCCAGGAAAAATCGAACGGATTGATTCCCATGAACATGCGGGCCGTCCGGAACTGGTCGACTTCCACGCCGGCCAGAAAATTGCCGCTATATACGAAGCTGGCGCCGTACACGTCGCCGTAATCCTCTGTCGCGCCTTCCGCGAGCAAGGCGATAAACGGATTTTGCATATGGCTGCTGGAGCCCCGTCTGCTCTCGATCGCCTGCAAGCCGGGACGGAGACGGCTGCGGAACAAATCCCGCTCCCGCGCCCAGGAGCCGGACAGCTGCAGCAAGTCGAACCGGTCGTGCGCAAAGTCGAGGCTCATGCTGAGCGCGCGGAGCAGCTTCAGCGGTTCGGTGCCGCCGTTCGTCAAGCGTACGGAGCGGGTGATGGCGTCCAGCTCTTCAAACACGCTGTAGCTGAGATCGACGGTCAGACCGGTTCGTTCGTCCCGCAGCGTCAACACCAGTGTCTGCACGGCATCGCCATCCTCCGCATAGGTGGCGGGCAGGCCGGGGAGCTCGGGCTTTCCGTCGATGATGCGGTGCGTAACATAGCGCAAATCCGAGACGGTAGAGCCGTCCGGCAATTGAACCTGGAACGCGGGCATGCGGAAGTCCGAGTTGCCGTACCCCGGATATTCGTGCGGCAGCGTATCGAACGACAACCGCCGATCGGCCGGATCGGGAGTCGGGCTGAACGACGCCCGTTCCTTCAGCTCGAGCAGCGCATCCAGATTGCGGCCGCGTACGCGCCTTCCCCAATACAAATGTGACGGATATTTCGAATGAACTAATAGAAATGCGTAGCTGGTGCGGCAGGTTTGCAAATGAAACAGCTGCTTGTCCATATCGTAAAAATCGGCATCGCGTTCAATCGACCTCCTGCTTCAATGTTGCGGTAAAGCCGCATTCATTGTGACATATTCGTCTCGGAAATGGTATGGACACTTTTATGCAGGATATGGACAAATGTAGTCAAGGTTCGGCTCCATACCGGAGGGGAGAAGTTCATTCGTTAACAAGAGGCAGAGGACCTCGTTCGTGCAAGGTCCCCTTGGAAAAATTTGGATTCAAGGATGAATGAGCCGTCCGCCGACAGTCTGCCACCCCCACAGCAGCAGCGGTTACGGCAGCGGCGGCGCGGCCGTCTCCCGCCGTTTCGCATCCCGGCGGCGGCGCAGCAGGCCGAGCGCGGAGACGGCTCCCGGCTCCACATAATAGCCGGCCTGGTCGTCCGGAGCCAAGATGACGCCCAATTGATGATGGTCGCCGGCATAGCGGGCGCGCTGCACAAACTTTTGCTGGCCGTCGCGGTTCAGCACTTCCAGCTTCGCGTAAGCCGATTGCAAATGGAGCGCCCGGTACAGATCGTCGCGCGTCCTGACGCTCATACCGTTCACCTTCAGCAGCACTTCGCCCGACATCAGGCCCATCGCTTCCGCCGGCGTCCCCGGAACGACACCCAGTATGCGAAGACCTTCCGGCGGATGGACATACAGCGGCGCGGCCGTCGACTCCTGCAGCCGCCCGGCCCAAATGAGCGCTTCATGGAGCAAAAGCGCAAACAGCGCCGCAATCGGGACAAGCGGCGCCCATGCGATAGCGGCGGCAGCGACGGCTCCGAGCCCGATGCTGTATAGCAGCAGTCCCCTATAGATCCGTCCGGCTTTACGTTCCGGCAGCATGGTGCGGGTCAACTCGCTGAAGCCGACCAAAGTCGGCAGCGCCAGCAGCGTCCAGCCGTACCCGCCGCCATCGCCGGCGAGCGGCATCCACGGCAGCTCCGCACCGGGTATGCCGGAGGCTGCCGGCACGAGCAGAAACAGCGGCACCGGCCAATAGCCTTGCAAAGCGTAAGCGCCTACCAGCTTACCCCGCTTCCCCAGCAGAAACAGCGGGGTCGACAGCCGGTCCCCCTGTACGCGTACCAACAGCGCTTCGGCCAAATGAAGCAGCGCCACGAGGAGCAGCAGGCCGGCAATATCCAATTGCGCCAATGAATCCGCCATCCGTCCGATCCAGCCGCCGCTGTCCGGCAGACCGAGCGCGACGACAGCAGGCTGCAGCAAGCCGAGCGCGCCGGCCGCATAGGCGAAGCACAGAAACCGCACGCGCAGCAGGGCGAGCAGCACCGATATTCCCCACAGCCACAGTACCGCATCGGGCGTAAGCCTGAAGCCGACAAATATGCCGACAACGGACAGGGCCAGACCGACGATCCACCCCGCCGCAACGGCGCGAACGAGCTGACCTTGCCAATGAAGCAGCTTGACGCCAAACAACTGTCGCTCCTGGCGAATTTGCCGCAAATATTGCATGACAATCAATAATATCGCGATATAGTAAAGGGTTGGAACAAGATGCCCAGCAACGCATCCCGGACGATTCGCAACCAATCCGTCTCCAATGAAGTCCCCCCTGTTCTTGAAATTGAGCCGCCTTCGCAGCCGCAAACTCCGGAAGCGTCGCTTCTGACGGCACGCGATTTGAAAAGGCTGACCCTGACAACCAGAGCCAGCCTTAACCCCTTTCGACGTCACAACATGTAAATCCTGCCTGATAAGGTCTTCGTAACGAACGGCCGCGGTTATCGCCCGATCCGTTCCGCGACAACCTCGACAGCCCGTTGCAGCTGCGTGTCGTAGCGCTCGTCCCGTATCCGCTCGATTACTTTCAATTCAAGCGCGGTCGCGGTCCGATCGTCGACTTGCCCGGTTGCCGGAAGGCCGGAATCCCGCTGGAACCGGATGACCGCCTCCTCCGTTTCATCGCTGAAATAGCCGTCCTTCCGTCCCGGCTCATAACCGGTCCCGTCAAGCATCACTTGCAAGCTCCTGACGTTCTGGCCGATCGCTTCCTTCTTCAAAACGGCGGAACGCGACAATCTCGGCACCGTATATATCGCCGGCGGCTTCGCTTCGACATCCGGCTTGATGCCTTTCTCGTGAATCCAGTTTCCCTTGGGAGTCAGCCACTTGGCGACCGTCATCTTGATCAGACTTCCGTCACCGGTCACCTTGTCGTAGCTCACCTGAACCGTACCTTTGCCGAACGTCGTTTCGCCGACAATAACCGCGCCTCCGGCTTCGCCGAGCGCGCCTGCCAGCACTTCGGATGCGCTCGCGCTTCCTTTGTTCACCAGCACGGCTACCGGATACGGCTTGCCGCTTCCTTTCGACACCGTCATCTCCCGCTTGCCGCTCCGGTCTTCCACCATGACGATCGGCTTGCCTTCCGGCACGAACGGCTGCGCGACGGAAACGACGACCGGCAATACGCCGCCGGGATTGTTGCGCACGTCGATCACGAGCCCTTTCATCCCCCGGCTTTCCAGACTTTCCAGTTCTTCGGCGAAACGTTCGCCGGTATGGAGCGAAAACTGGCGGATCTCGATGACGCCGATGCCGTCCGGACGCAGCTTGGCGAAGACGGTCTCGACATCGATTTCATCCCGCACAAGCTCCAGCTCGATCGGCTGCGGCACCCCATCCCGCATAATTTGCAGCTTGGCTTTCGTTCCTTTCGGGCCGCGGATTTTGGCAACAGCATCGCTAAGCTGCACGCCGGCAAGCTTCTCGCCGTTGACCGACACGATAACGTCCTTTGCCAATAGCCCCGCCTTCTCGGCCGGCGAGCCTTTAATCGCCGATACGATGACCACCTTGCCGTTCTCCATCGTCACTTCCGCACCGATTCCGGTAAAAGACCCAACGACTTCCTCGGAAAAATGCTTTGCCGTATCTTTCTCCATATATACGGAGTACGGATCGTCCAGCGCGCCCATCATCCCGTTGATCGCCCCGTCCACGAGCTTGTTCCGGTCGACGTCCCGGTAAAATTTGCTTTCGATCAGCGATACGACGGCATTAAGCTTATTCATTTCCTCGCCGCTCAATCCTGACTGCCCCGCTTGCACGGCCGGCGCCGTGCCGGATTGAAGCGCTGCGGACGGAATACCGTACAACCCTTCGGTTACCGTCAGCGTCACCAGCACCGATGCGACCATCGTCAGCAAGACGAACGCCGCGACGGTGCGTCCTTTGAACTGCACAAGCTTCACCACCTTCGATATGACCGGACTTGAGACTTTCCTAGTATATGACAAGCCGCAGCCATTTATTTGCAGGCGGTGCCGGACCGATTGTTCCGAGACGCAGAAGGCGGCTCCTTACTGTAAATAGGGGGTGGGATTGACCGGCTCTTCATTGATCCGCACTTCAAAATGCAAATGCGGACCCGTCGCAGTGCCCGTCATGCCGACTTCGGCAATTTTCTGCCCGCGCTTGACCGAATCGCCCTGCTGAACTTCGATTCCGCCGTTGCGGATATGCGCATACAGCGTCCACATCCCGCCGCCGTGATCGATAATGACCGTGTTGCCGTAACCGCTCATCTTCTGGGCGACGATGACCGTCCCCGACTCGGCCGCATAAATGCTCGTCCCTTCGGGCGCCGCCAAATCGATCCCCGCATGGTGTTTGCGCTGGCCGGTAACCGGATGAATTCTGGTACCGAAATCCGAACTGAGCCGGTACCCTGAAGCGATCGGGACGGCGAGCGCCCCGCCCCCCAGCGACTTGACCGCAGCGGAGCCGGAATTTTGGGCCGCACGCGCCGCTCTTGCCGCCGCTTCGCGCGCCCGACGCTCTTCCTCCTCGCGTCGGCGAATATCTTTCTTCTCTTCCTCCAGCTCCGACACCTGACGAGCCAGCTTGATCAGCTGCTCCTCCTGCTCCTTGCTGAATTCGCTCAGGTTGTCGATCTTTTGGCTGTAAGTGGCCAGCAGCACTTGACGCTGTTCCTCTTTATCCGCGAGCAGCATCTGATAGTCTTTGAGCTTGCCGTACAAATTTTCGACATTGGCAAGCTGCACTTCCATTTCGGCTTTCTTCTGAACGATCAACTCCCGGTCTCTTTTATGTTCGTCCAGAATTTCCCGGTCTTGCGACAAAATCGACTTCAGCGCATCGAATCGGTCGACAAAATCGCTGAAGCTTGTCGAACTGAGCAGAACGTCCATATAGGACACGAAACCGTTCATATACATGAGGCGCATCCGGGATTGCAGCAGCTCGTCGCGCAGCTTCACCCGTTTTCCGCTTCCTCGAGCTCTTGGCCCGTCTTATACAGTGCCGCCTCCGCTTCGATCAGCTGGTCCTGGACGGCGCTCATCCGCGAATCGACCTTGTCGATCTCCAGCATCAGATTTTGCAGGCTGGCTTCCGTATCGTCCTTGCGGTGGATGAGCGTTTGCATGTACCCTTCCCATTTGTTCTTGCTGGTGGAAATCGCGTTCATATCGTTTCGGATCTTTTCCAGTTGCTTGTCGATCTTCTCGATCTGCGATGAAGCCTGGCTGTCCGCCGGCTGCAGCATGATGACCGCCAGTACGGCGACCGCCAGAAAGGCAAGCCTTCTTCTCACTCCATGACCACCTACACTTTCAGATACTTTCGCACCGACAAGGTGCTTCCCCAAATACCGAGCAGCGTGCCAAGACCGATGAGCAGCAAAGCGACCTTCCAGCCGGCATCCTCGAACGAGACAAGCTTGATCATCATCAGCCCCAGCTCCATCTGCGACGCCTGAACCAGCTTCGCATAGCCGCTCAGCAAAATAACCGTCGTCAGCACCGAACCGCAAATGCCGATCAGCGCTCCCTCGATAAAAAACGGCCAGCGAATAAACGAATTCGTCGCGCCGACCAGCTTCATAATGCCGATTTCCCGGCGTCTTGCGACGATCGTCATCTTGATCGTGTTGGAAATCAGAAACATGGCCGTTACGCCCAGCCCCAGCACGATGACAAGACCGATATTGCGGATCGCGTTCGTAATTTTGAACAGCGTCTCAACCGTCCCTTGTCCGTACCTGACGCTCATGATCGGTTGCGTGTTATCTTCCTTGTTGAGCGCCTCGATCTTCTCGGCCGCGTAGGCGATCGATTGGGGATCGAGCACCTCGACGGTGAATGAATCGGGGAGCGGATTGCTTTCCTTGTCGTAGCCTTCCAGCAGGTCGCTGTTCTCCTCGCCCAAATTTTTGCGCAGCAGCTCGAGACCTTCTTCCTTGGAGACGAATACGACATTTTTCACTTCGGGCAGCTTCCTGATTTTGTTCTCCAATTCGTCCCGCTTGGCCTGATCGACATCCAGCTGCAAAATACGCGAATTTCTACCCGGCTTTCGATCTGATCGGCAAGACTGTTGACATTCATCGTCAAAAGCAGAAAAACCCCGAGGATGAACAGCGAAATGACGATCGAGCTCATCGAGGCAAACGACATCCACCCGTTGCGGACGACATTTTTCGCCCCTTCCCGGAAATGGCGCAGAAGGGTTCTAAGTTTCATACCCGTACTCCCCTCTTACCTCATCCCGTGCGATGATGCCGTTTTCGATCGCGATGACGCGCTTGCGGGCCGAATTGACGATTTCCCTGTTGTGGGTCGCCATGACGATCGTCGAACCGCGAAAGTTGATTTCCTCGAGCAAGCCCATAATTTCCCATGATGTGTCGGGGTCCAGATTGCCGGTCGGTTCGTCCGCCACGATGACGGTCGGATTGTTGACGATCGCGCGGGCGATCGCTACGCGCTGCTGCTCACCCCCGGACAACTGAGCCGGCAAGCTGGCATGCTTGTCCTTCAAGCCGACAAGTTCAAGCACCTCCATCGTCCGTTTGCGCATAATGCGGCGCGGCGCTTCGATAACTTCCATCGCAAACGCGACATTCTCGTAAACGGTCAGCTTGGGCAGCAGGCGGAAATCCTGAAAAATGACGCCGATATTGCGGCGCACGTACGGAATTTTCCGGGGCTTGAGCTTTCCGATATTAAAGCCGTTGACGGATATTTGTCCTTTGGTCGGCACTTCCTCGCGGTAGATCAGCTTCATAAACGTGGATTTTCCGGCTCCCGACGGCCCGACGAGATATACGAATTCGTTGCGGTCTATACGAACGGATACGCCGCGAAGCGCGTGCGTACCATCGGGGTAAGTCTTCCAGATGTCCTGCATCTCAATCACAATATCACATCCTGTAAAATATCAGCATAATTGATTTCGACAGCAACAGATGAAATCCTCTTGTGATTAAAGGATTTTCACATATTTCGTTTCGTTCCGCGAAGGAACGCGCGCATTCGACGAATAAATCGCGCCCTTCGGACGGCAGACGGTCGCGCTTGGCGGGGCTTGGGCCGTCTTGTGTCGAAACGCCGCGATTCCATTCCGCCTGTCAGCCCTTCTTCCGCCTGACAGCCGGCCGTTTTTAAGCTTCTTCCCGGCAAGCCGGTCACATATATTGGTGAAAGACCGACGACGACTCTTGCGGGGTGATCGCTTGTTGAAGCAACTGCATGTGCTGTGGATCGTTTTGTTTTCCCTGCTGCTGCTTGCCGCCGCCGGTTGGGGAGGACTCGCGCTGTACGCCGATCAGCCGGTGCTGCCGGCAAATACGACGGTGGGCGAGCTGAACATCGGCGGCAGGCCGATCGACGACGCACTCGCGGCGCTGCATGCGCTTCAGAAGGCGGCGGAGGAGGAATGGCAGGGCGAAATCGCCGTTGAGGATGAAGAAGCGAAGCGTTGGACGATCAAGGAGCTCAAACTGGCCGCCGAGCTTGAGACGGTACGGACGGCGCTGCTGCGGCTCAGGGAAGGAAGCGTCTGGGAGCGCGCAAAATACCGTTACCGGTTTCCGCGCTCGTTCGACCTGTCATTCAGTTTCCGGCGGGATTTGTTCGAGAAATCGTTTAAAGGCGAATGGGGATGGACGGCGAAAAGCGAGGAAACGGCGACGCCGGCAAAAGCCGGAGCCCAAACGCCCGAAAAACACGAAGTCCCTTCGAAGGGCGAATAAACGAAAGAAAAAAGCCGCGCTCTCCCAACGCAAGTCGTTCGAAGAATGCGGCTTTTCGAGCCGGGCGCCAGTCGCCTATAAGACGAATAATTGGCGGGTTATCCGCGATTCGTTAGATTCCCACACATCGCTAGCGGGTTACCAGCGGCAGCGTTCCGGGGCGCTCGTGGCGGCCCATGCGACCGTTGCGCCAGGCGGACATGATGGCACAGTCATGTCACCTGTGCGGGCCAGATGTCAGCGGCTGTCACGGGTCCGTTCGGCGACCCAGGCGGCCGTCTGTTCAAGCTCCTTCTCGGCGCGGCCGATCGCGTCGGCCACTTGCGTTCTGGCGGTTCCGCCATAGACGTTGCGGGCGTCGACGACCCGCTCCGGCTGCAGCACGCTGTAAATGCGGTCGTCGAACAGCTCGGAAAATTGCTTGAACTCGTCCAACGTCAAGTCGAGCAAATATTTGTTGTGCTGAATGCAGTACAGCACCGTCTTGCCGATCACTTCGTGCGCCTGGCGGAACGGCATTCCTTTGCCGACGAGGAAGTCGGCGATGTCCGTCGCGTTCGAGAAGTCCTGATTGACGGCCTGGCGCATCCGCTCCTTGTTCACTTTCATCGTTTCGATCATCGGCGCGAACAGCTGCAGCGCCCCCTGCAGCGTGCGGACCGTATCGAACATGCCTTCCTTGTCTTCCTGCATATCCTTGTTGTAAGCGAGCGGCAGCGACTTGAGCACCGTCAACAGTCCCATCAGATGGCCGTATACGCGGCCCGTCTTGCCCCGCACCAGCTCCGGCACGTCCGGATTTTTCTTCTGCGGCATAATGCTGCTGCCGGTACAGAAGGCGTCGTCGAGCTCGATAAACCGGAACTCCGTGCTCGACCAGAGCACCAGCTCCTCCGACAGTCGGGACAGATGCATCATAATGATCGACGCGGCGGACAGAAATTCAAGGATGAAATCGCGGTCGCTGACGGCGTCCAGACTGTTCTCGTATATCCGTTCGAAGCCGAGCTGCTGCGCCACGTAATGGCGATCGATCGGGAACGTCGTTCCCGCCAATGCGCCTGCGCCGAGCGGCAGCGTATTGATCCGCTTGTAGCTGTCCTGCAGGCGCTCGATGTCTCTGCCGAACATCGACACATATGCCATCAGATGATGCGCGAACAAAATCGGCTGCGCCCGCTGCAAATGCGTGTAACCGGGCACGATCGTATCCAGATTGCGCTTCGCCTGTCCGATCAGCGCCGACTGCAGCTTCTGCAGCAAATCGACGAATTCGACGACCCGCTTGCGCAAATAAAGATGCATATCCGTCGCCACCTGATCGTTCCGGCTGCGGCCGGTATGCAGCTTGCCGCCGACCGGGCCGATATCTTCGATCAGCGTCTTCTCGATATTCATATGGATGTCTTCGTCCGCCACGGAAAACTCGATCTCGCCGCGGCGGATTCGCTGGAGCGTCCGGTGCAGCCCTTCCTTGATCTTTTCGACATCTTCCTGCGGCAGTATCCCCTGCTTGCCGAGCATGGAGACGTGCGCCAGACTCCCCTGTATATCCTCTTCGGCCAATTCCTTGTCGAACATAATGGAGGCCGTATATTCTTCCACCAGCTGGTCGGTTTTTTTCGTAAACCGGCCGCCCCACAGCTTGCTCACGTTTTCTTTCACTCCTTCATCCCCGCTGAACAGTCTGTCCGCCCTGTCCGCGACAAGGCGAAGGCGCACAAAGCATCGAACGGGAAAAATGGTCGCCTTGGCGCCAAGGAGCCCCGGCTCGGTTCGCCGGGGCCTGATTTCAGACGGTGAATTACCGATTCTTGCTTTGCTCGACTCCGGCCGACACTTTCAGCCGGAGCGCATGGAGCCGGATAAAGCCGGTCGCGTCGCCTTGATCGTAAGCCTTCGAAGGATCGGCCTCCATCGTGGCGATATCGGGATTGTACAGGCTGACCGGACTTTTGACGCCCGCGCCGATCACGTTGCCTTTATACAGCTTGAGGCGAACGACGCCCGTCACGTTCTTCTGGCTCTCGGTTACGAGCGCCTGCAGCGCCAGACGCTCCGGCGCAAACCAGAATCCGTTGTACACGAGCTGGCTGTATTTCGCAATCAGCGAGTCGCGCAAGTGCATGACCTCGCGATCCATCGTGAGCGACTCCATTTTGCGGTGAGCGACAAATAGAATGGTGCCGCCGGGCGTCTCGTATACGCCGCGGCTCTTCATGCCGACGAAGCGGTTCTCCACCATATCGACGCGGCCGATGCCGTGTTTGCCGCCCAGCTCGTTCAGCTTCTCCATGACGCCGAGCGGATGGAGCCGCTCGCCGTTGACCGCCACGCAGTTCCCTTTCTCGAACTCGAGTTCCACATACTCCGGCTGGTCAGGCGCATCCTCCGGCGATACGCTCAAAATATACATGTCCTTGTTGGATTCGGCGCTGGCATCGAACCATGGGTCCTCCAGCAGGCCGCTCTCGAAGCTGATGTGCAGCAGGTTGCGGTCCATCGAGTAGGGCTTCGCCGCGGTTGCCTGAACGGGAATGCCATGCTTCTCGGCATAAGCGATCATCTCCGCGCGTCCCGGGAATTGCTCGCGGAACGCCTCGATGCGCCACGGCGCGATAACGGCAATATCCGGCGCCAGAGCGGCGGCGGCCAATTCGAAACGCACCTGGTCGTTGCCTTTGCCGGTTGCGCCGTGCGCGATCGCCGTCGCTCCCTCGGCGCGGGCGATCTCCACCATCCGCTTCGCAATCAGCGGGCGGGCGATCGAGGTGCCGAGCAAATATTGCCCTTCATAAAGAGCTCCCGCCTGAAACATCGGAAAGATGAAGTCCCGTGCGAACTCTTCGCGCAGATCGTCGATATACACCTTGGAAGCGCCGGTCGCGAGCGCCTTCTCCTCAAGCCCTTCCAGCTCTTCCTTCTGTCCGATGTCAGCGGTAAACGCGATAATTTCCGCGTCGTACGTTTCCTTCAGCCATTTCAGAATGACCGACGTATCCAGACCGCCCGAATAGGCCAGCACAATTTTGTCTTTCGCCATAAGCTCTTTCTCCTCCGTCTTACATGATCGCGGCCATGATCGCCTTCTGCGCATGCAGCCGGTTCTCCGCCTGATCGAAAATAATGGAATTCGGCCCGTCGATAACGCTCTCGCTGACTTCCTCCCCGCGGTGCGCCGGCAAGCAGTGCATGAACAGATAATCTTTCTTCGCGTACCGGACAAGCTCGTCGTTTACCTGATAGTTCGCAAAAGCGATCTCGCGTTCCTTCTGCTCCGCCTCGAAGCCCATGCTCGCCCATACGTCGGTATAGACGATATCCGCGTCGGCGATCGCCTCTTTCGGGTCGCGGCAGACATGGATATGGGCGCCGGTAGCGGCGGCGTTCTCCCGCGCTTGCTGAATGATGGATTCGTCCGGCTCGTAGCCTTCGGGCGTCGCCACCGACATATGCACGCCAAGCTTGGCCGCGCCCATCAGCAGCGAATGCACCATATTGTTGCCGTCGCCGATATAGGCCATTTTCAGCCCTTCCAGCCTTCCTTTATGCTCCAGAATCGTCTGGTAATCCGCCAGCGCCTGGCATGGATGCGACTGGTCGCTCAAGCCGTTGATGACCGGAATCGTCGCCGCGCGCGCCAGCTCGATCACCGTCCGGTGCGCATAGGTGCGGATCATGATGCCGTCCAGATAGCGCGACAGCGTCTGCGCCGTATCGCCGATCGTCTCGCCGCGGCCGATCTGCAGGTCGTTGCGGCTCAGGAACAGCGCCTGACCGCCCAACTGGTACATGCCGACCTCGAACGAAACACGGGTGCGGGTCGACGATTTCTCGAAAATCATGCCGAGCGTTTTGCCTTTCAGCAGATGATGGGGTTCGCCGGCCTTCTGTTTGCGCTTCAGTTCGATAGCCTTATCGATCAGATACCGTATCTCTTCCGGCCGGTAATCGGCCAAGGCCAGAAAATCGCGTCCTTTCAGGCTGGCCGCAATGTCATCCTTCACCAAATCTTGCATATTGCGCAATTCCCTCCTTCGGCTGGGGATTCTTCTCGTAATATTCTCCGAAAACACCTTTTATACTTGAGCCGTCCTGCCGGCAAACAGGTTCGCCAGAATGCCGACCGCCTGATCGATCTCCTCGCGCGTTACGAGCAGGTTCGGCAGCAGACGCAACACATTCGGTCCCGCCGTCACAACGAGCAGCCCCTGTGTCTGCGCCTCCCTCACCAATTCGGCTACCGGCTGTACGCAGTCGATGCCGACAATCAGCCCCATGCCGCGGATCTCCTTCACAAGCGGATGACCGGCCAGTTTCTCCCGCAGCCGCTCCATCAGATAGCTTCCCATCTCCGCGGCGCGCTCCGGCACGCGCTCCTCCACCATCGTCTCCACCGTCGCCTTGACGGCGGCGGAGGCAAGCGGCGTGCCGCCGAACGTCGACGCGTGGCTGCCGGGCGGGAACGCTTCGCGCAGCTTCTCCTTGGCCAGCATGGCCCCGACCGGGAAGCCGCTGCCAAGACCTTTGGCCACGGTGAAAATATCCGGCTCGATCCCGTAGTGCTCATGCGCGAACAGCTTGCCGGTCCGTCCCATGCCGGTCTGCACCTCGTCGAGAATGAGCAGCAGACCGCGCTTGTCACACAGCTCCCGCACAGCGCGCATAAACGCCGGATCGACAGGATGGATGCCGCCTTCGGCAAGCACCGGCTCCAGCATGACGGCGGCCGTCTTGTCGCTCACCGCCGCTTCCAGGCCGGCCATGTCGTGCAGCTCCACATACTTGAAACCGTCCGGCAGCGGCAGGAAGCCGTCCTTGACCTTGTCCTGCCCCGTCGCCGTCAACGTCGCCAAAGTACGGCCGTGGAACGATTGAACAAACGTCACGATTTCATAACGCCCGTTGCCCAGCACCTTCTGATGGTACCTTCTCGCCAGTTTGATGGCCGCCTCGTTCGCTTCCGCCCCCGAATTGCAGAAAAATACGGCATCGGCGCACGTATGGTCCGTCAGCGCCTTGGCCGCTTCCTCCTGCTTCGGAATGCGGAACAGGTTCGACACATGCCACAGCTGGTCCAACTGGTCGATCAGCGCCCGCTTGATCTTGTCCGGGGCGTGACCCAGGTTGGCGACCGCCAGGCCGCTCATGAAATCCAGATATTTGTTGCCTTGATCGTCCCATACCCAGCTTCCCTTTCCTTTGACAAGGGCGATCGGAAAGCGGGCGTATGTCGGAAACAGCGACTGTTCGCTCATATTCCGTTCCACCTTTCTCCTCAGACTTCAGTCTGCACGATGCGCGTACCGACGCCGCCTTCGAGAACCGCGCGGCGCAGAACGCCGGGGTCGCCGCCTTTGACGATGACGACTTCGCGCACCCGTCCCTGTATGCATTGAATGGCGGCGCGCACTTTCGGGATCATCCCGCCATAGATTTCACCGTTCTCGATCATCGCCTCGATATCCGCCACGGTGACGGACGGCAGCACCCGCTGCTCGCCGTCCACCGTCTTCAGAATGCCGGGCACATCCGTGACGACTATCATCCGTTCCACGCCGAGATGCGAGGCGACGGCTCCCGCTGCGGTATCCGCATTGATATTGTAGCGCTGCCCGGTATCATCGATGCCGATCGGCGCGATGACCGGAATATAACCCATTGCCATGATCCCTTCAACAATGGCCGCGTTCACGTCCGTCACGTCACCGACGAAGCCGATCTCCGCGCTGTTCGCAACCGGGCGGGCGCCGATCAGCTTGCCGTCCACGCCCGACAGGCCAAGCGCCCTGGCGCCGCTTTGCTGGATGCGGCGCACAATTTCCTTGTTGATGCGTCCGGCCAGCACCATCTCCACAACATCCAGCACGGCATCACTCGTCTTGCGCAAACCGTTCACAAACTCCGTCTCGATGCCGAGCTTTGCCAACGTTTCCGATATGGCCGGGCCGCCTCCGTGCACGATAACCGGGCGGACGCCCGACTGCTGCAAGTCCCTTAGCTCCGCAAAGAATGAGTCCGGCAAGGCGGCCAATGTGCTGCCGCCGCATTTCATCACAAACCGTTGTTCCATCTGACCGTTTCCCCTTTTCTTCCCGCGCGCCGATCAGGTGCGGTAAGCGGCGTTAATGCGCACGTAATCGTACGTCAGATCGCAGCCCCAAGCGATCGCCTCGCCCGCGCCCATGTTCAGATTGACGGCGATGACGATCGTGTCGCCCTTCAAGTACGCGAGCGCCGCCTCCTCGTCGAACGGAATCGGACGCGACCGTTCGAGCGTGACAATATCGCCGATCCGAATATCGACCGCATCGGGATCGATCGGCACGCCCGCGCGTCCCGCCGCCGCGATAATCCGGCCCCAGTTGGCGTCCGCACCGAATACGGCCGACTTGACAAGCGACGAGCCGACGATCGTCTTCGCGACGGCCCGCGCCGCGGCCTCGTCCGCCGCGCCGCTTACCCGCACCTCGATCAGCTTGGTCGCGCCTTCGCCGTCGCGGGCGATCGCCTTCGCCAACGTTTCGCAAATAAAACGGAACGCTGCGGCGAATTGCGCCCACTGCGGGTGGTCCTCCGTCAGCTCGCGGTTGCCCGCCAGGCCGCTGGCCATCGCCACAAGCATATCGTTCGTGCTCGTATCGCCGTCGACCGTAATCATGTTGAAGGTCCGATCCGTCGTCGTCCGCAGCAGGCGCTGCAGCGCTTCGGAACCGATCGCCGCATCCGTCGTGACGAAGCCGAGCATCGTCGCCATATTCGGATGAATCATGCCGGAGCCTTTGGCCGCGCCGGCCACATGGACGGTCCGGCCGTCGATTTCCAGCTTGACGCATCCTGTCTTCTCGACCAGGTCCGTCGTCAGTATCGCTTGTGAGAAGGCGTCCGCACCGGCACGGTCGGCCGACAGCGCAGCCGGAAGCTTCGCGATGCCGTCCAGCACGCGGTCCATCCGAAGCGGTTCCCCGATGACGCCGGTGGACGCCACCGCGACATCGCCGGCCGCCAGTCCCGCGGCTGCGGCGAACGAAGCTCGCATCTGGAACGCATCCTCTTCTCCCCGCTTGCCGGTACAAGCATTGGCATTGCCGCTATTGACAAGCACGGCGCGTAGGCGCCCGTCCCCGAGGCTGTCGCGCGTAACCTTGAGCGGCGCCGCCTGAACGAGATTCGTCGTATAGACGGCGGCCGCGTTCGCCGGCACTTCGCACACGACCGCGCCAAGATCGTGTCGGGGCGTCTTCTTCAATCCGCAGTGCAGTCCTCCGGCCCTGAATCCTTGCGGTGTTGTAATCGAACCGTCCGGCACGACGGTATACGGTGCAGTCCCCTGTACCATCTGAATCGTTTCTCCTTCGCCATGAATATAGACGTGCCGCGCTCGGCCGGCAAACTTCCGGACCGCCGCCGCTTCGATCGGCCTTGTATCTTACGGATAGGCCGGAATAAAATTCAGGCCGAGCGTTTCGTCCCAGCCCATGGACAGGTTCAGGTTCTGAATGGCCTGACCGGCCGCTCCCTTGACCAGATTGTCGATCACCGAAACGATCGTCACTCTGCCGGTCCGTTCGTCGACCGCGAACCCGATATCGCAATAATTCGAGCCCCATACTTCCTTCGTCGCCGGCAGGACGCCTTCCGGACGGACCCGGACGAAGCGCCGCCCCTCGTAATAACGGCGGTACAGCTCGATGAAATCTGCGGTCTTCAGCCCTTCCCGTACCGTCGCGTACATCGTGCTCATAATACCGCGCGTCATCGGCACAAGATGCGTCGTAAAGGTCGTCACGACCGGACGGCCGGCCGTATCGGACAGCACCTGCTCGATTTCCGGAATATGCTGATGCTTGTTCACTTTATAAGCTTTGAAGTTTTCGTTCAGTTCCGAATAATGAGTGCCGAGACTCGCGCCGCGCCCGGCTCCGGATACGCCCGACTTGGCATCGATAATAATTGTCGCCGGGTCGATATAGCCTTCGGCTACCGCTGGCAGCAGACCGAGCAGCGTCGCCGTCGGATAACAGCCCGGATTGGAAATGAGACGGGCTCCCCGCACCCTGTCTCCGTAAATTTCGGCCAGGCCGTATACCGCTTCGGCCAAATACCGCGCGTCGGCCGGCTCCTTCTTGTACCATTCGCGGTAAACCTCCGCCGAGCGAAGCCGGTAATCGCCGGACAAATCGATAACGTTCAAACCCTTCTCCAGCAGTTCCGGCGCCAGCTTTGCCGCTACGCCCGCCGGCGTAGCCGTAAACACGACGTCGGCCTTGGCCCGGATCGCCGCCGCGTCGACGCCGTCCAGCGTGTCGGCGCGAATGTCGGTCAAATGCGGATAGCCCTCCGCAATCGAGGAGCCGGCGCTGGACGACGATACGACCGACGTCACTTCGGCGTTCGGATGCGACGCCAACAGACGAATCAGCTCGACGCCTCCGTAGCCGGTCGAGCCGATAATCGCCACCTTCACCTTGGAACTCATGGGTCCGTCTCTCCTATCTTATATTCCTAACTATCTAATTGTACATGATCCGAATGACAGTGGAAATACCCGCCGGTTTTCGTATTATTATACACTCGGATTAATATAAATACAATGCTCGAATGCCTGGGAAATCAAAAAGAGTTCCGCACCTGTCGATCGAATCGATCAAGTGTCGGAACTCTTTGTCCGGCCGTTTGTTCCGGTTGCCGCCGTATAGCGCGGCGCCTATTCCTTCCGGATCTGGCTGCGCAAGTAAGCGTCGATGAACAGGTCCAGATCGCCGTCCATCACCGCGCCGACGTTGCCCGTTTCCACGGAGGTCCGATGATCCTTCACCATGCTGTACGGATGGAACACATAAGAGCGGATCTGGCTTCCCCAGGCAATGTCCTGCTGCTCTCCGCGAATTTCCGCCAGCTCGCGCTGCTGCTCCTCGATCTTCCGCTCGTACAGCTTGGAACGCAGCATGTTCATGGCCCGTTCCCGGTTTTGAATCTGGGAACGCTCCGTCTGGCAGGCCACAACGATGCCCGTCGGAATATGCGTAATCCGGATCGCCGACTCCGTCTTGTTGACGTGCTGGCCGCCCGCGCCGCTGGAACGGTACGTATCGATTTTCAGGTCTTCGGGACGAATCTCGATCTCGATGCTGTCGTCGATTTCCGGCACGACGTCGCAGGATACGAACGAGGTATGACGGCGTCCGGAAGCATCGAACGGGGAAATCCGCACCAGCCGATGCACGCCCTTCTCCGCTTTCAGATAACCGTAGGCGTTGTACCCTTTAATCAGAAGGGAGACGCTCTTGATGCCGGCCTCGTCGCCCGGAAGATAGTCGAGCACTTCGACCTTGAAGCCCCGCTTCTCCGCCCAGCGCGTATACATTCGGTAGAGCATCTGGGCCCAGTCCTGGGATTCGGTGCCGCCCGCGCCGGGATGCAGCTCCAGGATGGCGTTGAGCTTGTCGTACGGCTGGTTGAGCAGCAGCTGCAGCTCGAATTCGCCGACCTTCCGGACAAGCTCCGCAACGCCTTGCGCAAGCTCCTCCTCCAGCGATTCGTCGCCTTCCTCTTCCGCCAGCTCCAGCATCGCCTGCAGGTCCTCCTGTTCGGCGACCAGCTTCTCGTATTGCTCGACGACGGACTTGATGCCGTTCAGCTCGGAAATCAAGCTCTGCGCCCGCTCGTTGTCGTCCCAAAAATCGGGCGCGGACATTTTTACTTCATAGTTCGCGATCATTTCACGCTTCAGATCTAAGTCAAAGAGACCCCCTGAGATCTTGGAGCCGCTTAGCCATTTCGCGCAAATCTTGCTTTACCGCAACGTCGATCATAGCTTTGCTTCACCTCAAATTTGTAGTTGCCCGGCTGACTTGCCGATTTACTTCCCGTGGCAAAATTTATATTTCTTGCCGCTGCCGCATGGGCACGGATCGTTGCGCCCGATACGCTCTTCGCGCTTCACCGGACGCTTCTGCTTCGGTTCGCTGCTGCCGCCGGATTCCGTCTGCCCCTTGGCGACCTCCTGACGCTCCAGATTGTGCTCGACATGGGCTTTCATGATATACTTCGCGACTTCTTCCTGGATATGCGCAATCATCTCCTGGAACATTTCGAAGCCTTCAATCTGGTACTCCCGCAGCGGATCGGTGCCGCCGTATGCGCGCAGATGAATGCCCTGACGCAGCTGGTCCATGGCGTCGATATGGTCCATCCATTTGCTGTCGACCGCCCGAAGCACGACAACCTTCTCGAATTCCCGCATCGTCTCCGGTCCGATCTCCTGCTCGCGGCGATCGTACAGCTCGACGACCTTGTCGTAGAGATAGTCGACGATCTCGTCCTTCTCTTTGCCCCACAGGTCGTCCTTCGTCAAGGTTCCCTCCTGGAGGAAGGTGGCATGGGCGTAATCGACGATGGCCTGCAAATCCCACTCTTCGGGAATATCCTCTGCCGTATGCGCTTCGACGATCCGCTCGATAACCGGCTTGATCATCTCCAGCACGATCTCGCGAATGTTGTCCGAACCGAGCACTTCGCGGCGCTGCTTGTAAATGATCTCCCGCTGCTGGTTCATGACGTCGTCATATTGCAGGACGATTTTCCGCGTATCGAAGTTGCTGCCCTCTACCCGCTTCTGCGCCGATTCGATCGCCCGGGTAATGAGCTTGCTCTCGATCGGCTCGTCTTCGCTGAAACCGAGCCGATCCATCATCCCCATAATATTCTCGGAACCGAAGCGGCGCATCAGTTCGTCTTCCAGCGACAAATAAAATTGCGAGGAGCCGGGGTCGCCCTGACGTCCCGCCCGGCCGCGCAGCTGGTTGTCGATCCGGCGGCTCTCATGCCGTTCCGTCCCGATAATATGCAAGCCGCCAAGCTCGGCTACGCCTTCTCCGAGCAAAATATCCGTACCGCGGCCGGCCATATTCGTCGCAATCGTGACGGCGCCGGGTTGTCCGGCCCGCGAAATGATTTCCGCTTCTTCGGCATGATACTTCGCGTTCAGCACTTTGTGGGGAATACCGCGCCGCTTCAGCATTTCCGAGAGCTTCTCGGAGTTCTCGATCGAGACGGTGCCGACCAGAACGGGCTGATTGTTCTGATGGCGCCGGACGATTTCCTCCACGACCGCCTTGAACTTGCCCTGCTCCGTCTTATAGACAACATCCGGCAAGTCCTGGCGGATCATCTGGCGGTTCGTCGGAATTTGCACGACATCCAGCCCGTAAATTTTCTTGAACTCTTCTTCCTCGGTTTTGGCCGTACCGGTCATCCCCGCCAGCTTGCGGTACATCCGGAAGTAGTTCTGGAAGGTAATCGTCGCCAGCGTCATGCTTTCGTTCTGGACTTTGAGGCCTTCCTTCGCCTCGATCGCCTGATGGAGACCGTCGCTGTAACGGCGGCCGGACATGAGGCGGCCGGTAAATTCGTCGACGATGACGACTTCGTCGTTCTGCACGACATAATCGACGTCGCGTTTCATAATGGCATGCGCCTTCAGCGCCTGCTGGATATGATGGTTTAACAGGACGTGAGCGTGGTCGAACAGATTGTCGATACCGAACGCCCGCTCCGCTTTCTCCACGCCGGCTTCCGTCAGCACCGCATTGCGCAGCTTGACATCGATCGTATAGTCTTCTTCCGGCTTCAGACGGCTCACGAACCGGTCTGCCGCATAATACAGCTCCGTCGACTTGGCGGCTTGTCCGGAAATGATGAGCGGCGTCCGCGCTTCGTCGATGAGAATGGAATCCACTTCGTCAATGATGGCGTAATAAAGCGGCCGCTGGACCATTTGCTCCTTGTAAAGCACCATGTTGTCGCGGAGGTAATCGAAACCGAATTCATTGTTCGTACCGTACGTAATATCGCATGCGTATGCCCGCTGCTTCTCCTCGTGCGAAAGTCCGTGCAGGTTGCAGCCGACCGTCAGTCCGAGAAACTCGTACAGCTTGCCCATCTGCTGGCTGTCACGCTGGGCAAGGTAGTCGTTAACCGTTACGACGTGGACGCCTTTGCCGAGCAGCGCATTCAGATAGACGGGGAGCGTCGCCACCAGCGTCTTGCCCTCGCCGGTTTTCATTTCGGCAATTTTGCCGTCGTGAAGAACCATCCCGCCGATCAGCTGCACGTCAAAATGGCGCATGCCCAGTGCGCGCTTCGACCCTTCGCGCACGGTCGCGAATGCTTCGGGGAGCAATTCGTCAAGCGTTTCGCCTTTTTCGATACGGGATTTGAACTCCTCGGTTTTCGCCCGCAGCGCGTCGTCGGAAAGCGCCGCGAACGTCGGCTCCATCGCGTTGATCTTCTCCACGGTCTTCATGAGCCGTTTGACCTCGCGCTCGTTGGCATCGCCGAATATCTTCTTTACAAGTCCGAGCATGGTCTTCCCCTTTCGTCAAACACGTTTAGTTTAAATTGTAACAGTTTGCTATCTTTGCCGCAACGAGAGGCGGCTGTTTTCCAGTATAAGACGGGAGACGGCCGCGAAAGGTTGCCGGCCTGCGAAACAAGTAAAGCCCCTTCTCCGAAAGGGAGAAAGGGCGCAATCTCTATTCGCGGGTACATCAGGTTAGAGGTAAGTATCAGCCTTGTTCAATCAATCCGTATGTGCCATCGTTTCGCTTATAGACGACATTGACTTCCTGCGTATCGATGTTGGAAAACACGAAGAAATTATGTCCGACCAAATTCATCTGAAGTATCGCTTCTTCGACGTCCATCGGTTTGAGCGTGAACCGCTTGGTCCGGACAACCTTGAGATCGTCCTCCTCCTCCTCGTCTACAACTCGGACAGCCGAACCTTCCTCCCGGAAAGACGTCCGGATGCTGCCTCCGTCCTGACGAAGTTTGCGGTTCAATTTCGTTTTATGCTTGCGGATCTGGCGTTCCAGTTTGTCCACCACGAGGTCGACCGAAGCATACATATCGTCGGATTTTTCTTCCGCTCTGAGCATAAGGCCCGGCAGCGGAATCGTCACTTCGACGGCGTGCTTGTTTCGGGTGACCGACATCGTGACGGTCGTTTCGGAGGTAATCGGTGCTTCAAAATACTTTTCCAGGCGGCTGAGCTTCTTCTCGACGTGTTCGCGCAATGCGTCCGTCACTTGAAGGTTTTGACCTCGAACAATGTATTTCATGGGGCACTCCTCCTTTACTTAACCTTATTATATCATATGCGAAAGCCCGATTCAAAAACATCGGCATATAATATGTGAATTTTCTGAAAATTATATTTCGGGCCTTGTATGGCCTGAAACCTGACAACCCTCCGATCGGTATGTGTCGTATGGCCGTACCTTTACAACGGAGGAGTGTGATTCATCCCATGAGATCGATAAAGCTTGTCTTCGGACTTCTGCTTGCCAGTGTCTGGCTGGCCGGCTGTTCCCTGCGGGAGAGCGTGGACCGTTCCGTCAATGATGTAAGCGAAGCGACCGCTTATATCGACAGCGCCGCCCGTTTCTCGGAGCGCGTATCGGCGCTGGCGGAGCAGACGCCTTTCGACGCGGCTTCACGGGAGGAACTGATCGGCGAATTCGAACGGATGAAACAGAACATCGAGTCGTTCCGCCAAATCGAAGCCCCCGCTTTTGCGGCGGACATGCACGCCCGGTTGGCGGAATACAACGAGGCGCTGATGCGCGAGGTGAACCTCTGGCTGGATCGGCTCGCATCCGGGACTGACGTGCGTTCGCTCCTTGATTCGCCCCTGCTGCAGACGGTCGACCAGATCACGCAGACGTTGGACCAGATCCGGCAGCTCGGACAGTAGGAGAAGCTTCTGCCGAAGTTCCTTCGGCGAACGAGCTAACCTCCTTCGACGAACGAGCTAACCCCCGATACGGAAGACGCAAACCTACAATCGCCCGTGAGGCGGTTTTCTTTTTTTCCAAAAATGGATATACAGGGTTGCAGCTTACGTAACGTCATGTTTTATAGTAAAAATACCGGTAAAATGTCTGGCGCCAGCAAAGGGGATGATCATGAGCAAGGAATGGAAAGTCGGAGAGCTTGCCGCTTTGACGGGATTGACGGTTCGTACCCTGCGTTATTATGACCAGATCGGGCTATTCTCGCCTTCCGGCCACACGAAATCCGGTCACAGGCTCTATACGGAATCCGACATCGCGCGATTGCAGCAAATTCTGTCTCTGAAGGAGCTGGGATTGCCGCTCGATCAGATTAAATCCGTGCTGGCCGGCGAAGCCCTGAGCCTTTTCGATCTCGTGTCCCTGCAAATCGTACGCCTGAAGGAAACGATAAGCGTCCAGCAAAAGCTGCTTCGGGAATTGGAACAGATCTCCGTCCTGATGCGGGGCAAAGACCGATTGACGGTGGAGGATTTCACCCAAATATTCCGTGCGATGAGAATGAGTCATGAACAATACTTTGCCGAGCGGCAAAAGAGCTGGAATACGCATCTCGACCGATTGGGCGATTATCTTGGCGGCAGACCGAACCGCCGTCACGAAGGAGGAAAACCGAATGAATGAACGATCCGTACAGCATTCTACCTTTGTCATCGAGCGCCAATACGAAGCTTCGCCCGAGCAAGTATTCGCCGCGTGGGCCGACCCTTCGGCCAAAGCGCAATGGTTTCCGAAAGCCGAAGTCTTCGAATTCCGGGTCGGCGGCCGGGAGTTCAACCACGGCGGCCCTCCGGGCGGCCCGATCTATACGTTCGACGCGCGCTATGAAGATATCGTGCCGGACAAGCGCATCGTCTACTCCTACGTCATGGATATGGACGAAAGACGGATATCGGCTTCTGTCGTAACCGTAGAATTTCAGCGGACCGAGACGGGAACGCGGCTTCTTTATACGGAGCAGGGCGCCTTCCTCGACGGCCTCGATGCGCCCGAGCAGCGCGAACACGGCACCAAAGCGTTATTGGACAAGCTCGGCGCCGTTCTATGACGCATGCCGCAAGTCCCCGGACGCCGCCAAAGCCCGGTGTCCGGGAGCGGGCCGGTGAAACCGCATGTCGGCGATCGATATGGAGATTCCCGGCAAAGACATCGCCTTCGCTACGGTCAAATCGACGTCAGACGCGCACCGGAAGCGTCCGGAAAATCAGCCGTATCACTCCAGCGCTTCCGGACACGGCGCGACCCGTAATCTTGTTCAACATGTTAAATCTTCATGGCATGAAAAGTTCCCCATGTTCCCCGGATTTCGGAACCTTATCCCATCAACGAAATCCGCCCCGGGCTTGAACGGCCGCACTTAATTTTGTTGAAAAACCACCGAAAGCCCAGCGACTTTTCACTTTCGCTTGATCCGGGACATTTGGTATCGATACGATGAACAATGCTGCAAAAGTGCAGCTTTTTCGGGCGTAAATGGTCAAAACGGGTCAAATTGCTGCGATAATCAGGCTGTTGGGAAACCC